>JAYVVB010000542.1:0-5313 GCA_043787455.1 Rhizobacter sp. | reverse complement strand
GTAGAAGCCGCGGATCATCATCGGATCCCCTTCGAGCTTGCCGACCACCGTGCCGGCGTGGATGTGATCCACGCCCGCCATGCGCATCCACTTGCAGATGACACGGAAGTTCATGCCGTGGTTCTTCTGGCGTGAGTAGGTGCTGTTGCCCGCACGGTGCAGGTGCAGGATCATGTCGTTCTTGCGCGCCCACAACGCCATGCTCTGGATGGCGGTGTAGCCGATCACCAGGTCGATCATGATGATCACGCTGCCCAGGCTCTTCGCGAACTCGGCGCGCGCGTACATCTCTTCCATGGTGCCGGCGGTGACGTTGAGGTAGTGACCCTTGATCTCGCCACTGGCGGCACTGGCCTTGTTGACGGCTTCCATGCAGTACAGGAAGCGGTCGCGCCAGTGCATGAAGGGCTGCGAGTTGATGTTCTCGTCGTCCTTCATGAAGTCCAGGCCGCCCTTCAGGCCTTCATAGACCACGCGGCCGTAGTTGCGGCCCGACAGGCCGAGCTTCGGCTTGGTTGTGGCGCCAAGCAGCGGGCGACCGAACTTGTCGAGCCGCTCGCGCTCGACCACGATGCCCGTGGCCGGGCCCGGGAAGGTCTTGAGGTACGCGACCGGGATGCGCATGTCCTCAAGCCGCAGCGCCTTGACCGCCTTGAATCCGAACACATTGCCGATGATCGACGCGGTGAGGTTGGCGATGGAGCCGCCCTCGAACAGGTCGAGGTCGTAGGCGATGTAGGCAAAGAACTGAGCCTCGGTCTTGGTGCCGACACCGGTGTTGGGCACCTGGTCGACCCGGTAGGCCTTTGCGCGGTACAGGTCGCAAGCGGTCAGGCGATCGGTCCACACCACAGTCCAAGTGGCGGTCGACGATTCGCCGGCCACCGCCGCGGCGCACTCTTCCTCGTCGACGCCTTCCTGCGGCGTGATGCGGAACATGGCGATGACATCGGTATCCTTGGGCACGTAGTCGGGCTGCCAGTAGCCCATCTGCTTGTACTTGAGCACACCTGCGCTGTAGCGCTTCTTTGCGTCGGTGATCACGCCTTCTTCGGCAGGTTTGTTCACGAGAGTTCCTTCGGTGGCCGCGCCATTGACGGTGCGATGGATGAATCTTAGATTTCGCATTCACCAACGGGAATTCAGATGTTGTTTGCCATGGGTTAAGGGTTGCCTGAATGAAGAGCGTGACGTTCAGACAGCTGCGGGTTTTCGCGGAGGTGGCACGCAGGCTCAGCTTCGTACGTGCAGCGGAGAGCCTGCACCTCACACCACCGGCCGTGACCATGCAGGTCAAGGAACTCGAGTCGCACGTGGGCCTGGCGCTATTCGAACGCGAGGGCCGGCAGATCTCGCTCACCACGGCGGGCGAGTATTTCCTCGTCTATGCGAAGCGCCTGCTCGGCACGCTGAGGGAGGCCGACGACTTCATGGCCCGCTTCAAGGGCCTGCAGACCGGCGTGCTCAGCGTCGGATTGGTAAGCACGGCCAAGTACTTCGTGCCGTATCTGCTGGCGCGCTTTCGCGAAGAGCATCCCGGGGTCGACGTGCAGCTTCAGGTCACGGGCAATCGCGAGCAGCTCGTCGCGATGCTGCAGGCCAATGAGGTGGATCTTGCGGTGATGGGCCGTCCGCCGAAGGAACTGGCGACCCGGGCCGAGGCGTTCGCGGCTCATCCACTGGTGTTCCTCTGCCCGCCGGGGCATCCGCTGCTGCGCGCTGAGATGCCGAGTGTCGAGGCGCTCGCGCCGTACCCGTTTGTGGTGCGCGAGCCAAATTCGGGGACACGCCATGCCATGCAGGGCTTCTTCCAGGAACATCGCTTCGAACCGCGCATTACGATGGAGATGTCGAGCAACGAGACCATCAAGCAAGCGGTGATGGCGGGCATGGGGATCAGCTTCTTGTCGCTGCACACCATCGGGCTAGAAGTGCGCAGTGGGTTGCTGCAGGTGATCGAGGTCGCCGGCACGCCGGTCATGCGGACCTGGAACGTGGTCAGCCTTCAATCTAGACTGTTGTCGCCCGCCGCCGAGGCGTTTCGCTACTACGTCCTCGAGCATGGCGAGGCTCATCTGTCGGCCCACGACGCCCCCTTGCTTCGCCGTGGTGCAGCTTGATCAAGCCGATCCTGGCGGACCGAAGGGGGCGGGCATGAAGTGTCGTCGTCGTCTCAGGTCTTCCGCGGCGTCGTTACGCGCATATCGTGTGCCCGGGTGTCTTCCTGCTCGTGTTGGGATTGCGATACAGCGCCGTGATGCCCATGCGCCGCATCGGCGTGCTCGTGGGCTCGCTCGTGCAGTACACCGAGCCGCGGCGGATGCCCACGACCTTGGCATGGCGCGTGACCGGCAGTGGCTGGGTACGGTCGATCATCGCTTTGCGCTCAGGCCGGCCCTGATGAGCGCGCCTTCTAAAAATCATTCGCCAGTGCCAGCTGCCCGATCTTGGCGTGCAGCACCTCGAGATCGACCGTGGGCTCGTCGGAACGCGGCTCGCCGCCGAATACGCCGGCGGCCTTGGCCAGCAACTGGTTCTTCCAGTCGGTGGTCTGATCGGGGTGCACGTCATGCTGCTGCGCCAGCTCGGCCAGCGTCTTGTCGCCTCCAACGGCAACCAGCGCCACCTTGCCTGTCTTGGCGCATCGCGACTACCTCGCGCGGGAGGCAAGGGATCGGAGTCTGGGCCTCGCCTGGGAAGAGTTTGTTGTTCACTACGAGCGCTGGCGCCTCGGCAAGCAAAGCAAAGTTCGGCTTGCCGACCGGATCAAGCGCACATCGAAGATCCGAGGAGACGGCGCGGGTACGACGCTCTCTCGTTCGAAAGCGATGGTCGCGAGCGATTCATCGAGGTGAAGACGACTGCTTACGCTCGTGAGACGCCTTTCCACATCACTGATGGAGAGCTTTCGTTCGCGAATTCACATCACTGGGAGCTCCGAATCTATCGAGTCTTCGAGTTTCGAAGGGTGCCGCGGCTTTTCGAATTGGAGGGGCGTCCGGATCTGTCGACGCTCGCCAGTCGGATGAGGGCCGGTCCCAAGGCTGCTCTGCGCGACGAGTTGGAGCGACCGAGCACCGGTAGCCGTAGGGAGGCCTGCGCGGCAGCTGAGTCTCCCGTACCGGCGCCGACGACGGCGAGCGCGAATCATTCACAGATCTTTACCCCCGGGTCAATCTGTCCACACGCCCGCGCGCCACCATCTGCTCATTCTCCCGATACCGGGATGAACACGGAGCGATGAACATGACGAACGCGATGGCCTCTTCCTTCGACCCGACTGCAAGCCGAGTCCGCGTGTTGCTGCTCGGCATGGCGCTGACCCTGCTGGCCGCGATCAGCCATTCGGTCGGGGCACAGCCGGCGCCCCCGCCTGCGGGAATGATGGGCGACGGCGGCCCCGGCATGGGTCGCCATATGCATGGCGGCATGGGGGGCGGCGGCATGATGTTCGGCGGCTCGCCCGAGCGCATGGGCCGCATGATCGATCACATGCTCGACGGCCTGAATGCCACCGATGCCCAGCGCACGCAGATCAAGCAGATCGCCGCGGCCGCTGCCGCCGACCTGAAGTCGCAGACCCAGTCCGGACGCGCGCTGCGTCAGCGTGGCATGCAGATCTTCACGGCGCCGGCGGTCGACGCCGCAGCCGCCGAGCAGGTGCGCCAGCAGATGCTGCAGCAGCACGACCAGATGAGCCGGCGGGTGACCCAGGCGATGCTCGACGTCGCTCGCGTGCTGACGCCGGAGCAGCGGGCGAAGATCGGCGAGCGCATGCGCGACCGGCAGGCGCGCATGGAAGAGCGGATGAAGCGCACGGACCCTGAGCCGCGCCGATAATCCCGGCTGCGAGAGCGCCGGTCCTTGCCGAGGGCCGGCGCGCCGATCGACGATGACCCCACGCCTCCTCATGATCGACGACGACGCCCGACTGGCGTCGATGGTGTCCGACTATCTCGGCCGCGCCGGCTTCGAGGTCGAGATCGCCGGGTCGCTCGCGGCCGGTCGCGAGCAGCTCGCGGGCAATGCGTACGAGGCGCTGATCCTCGACCTTATGCTGCCCGACGGCGACGGCCTCGATCTCTGCCGCGAGCTGCGCGGCGCGAGCCGGACGCGACAGCTGCCACTCCTGATGCTCACCGCGCGCGGCGAGTCGATGGACCGGATCGTCGGCCTCGAGCTCGGCGCCGACGATTACCTGCCCAAGCCGTTCGAGCCGCGCGAGCTGCTCGCACGCGTCAAGGCACTGCTGCGCCGCGCGTCGCCGCCGGCCTCCGGCGACGATGTGCTGCGCTTCGGTCGCCTCGAGGTCGACCTCGGCGCGCGCACAGCACGTCTCGACGGCAAGCCGTGCGACCTCACCGGCCACCAGTTCGACCTGCTCGTCGTGCTCGCCCAGAGCCCCGGTCGCGTCCTCTCGCGCGACCAGATCATGGACTCGCTCAAGGGCCATCCGCTCGAGGCCTTCGATCGCTCGATCGACGTCCACATCTCGCGCATCCGCGCCGTGATCGAGGACGACGCGAAGGCGCCGCGCCGCGTGCTCACCGTGCGCGGTGCCGGCTACGTGTTCGCGCGCAAGCAAGACGCCGACGAGGTTCGCGAAGCCTGATGCGCGGTGCGGCGTCGTCGCTGAGCGAGATTCGGGCCGCTGGGCCGGGCCGCCCCAAGCAAGGCCCGTCCAAGGGCCACGTAGAGGCCTCTTCGTGGCCCTTGGAGGGTCGACCGCGGTGACCCGTGGTCGGGGTGCCGATATGAGTCGCGCGTGAAGAATCTGTACCTTCGCATCTACGCCACGTTGGTGGTGTTGCTGCTCCTTTTCGCGGCCATGTCGGGCTGGATCTTCCAGCGCCACATGGACCAGGAGCGGGTGCGCGCCGAGGCGGTGCTGACCGAGCGCATGGGTGCCTGGGCCGAGTTGATCCAGCGCTCGCTGCCCGGCCACGACCAGCCTGTCGGCGACCAGGCCGCGGCGCTGCTCGAATGGTCGCAGCGCCTGCGCCTGCCGCTCGCGCTCGACAGCGAGAAGGGCGACCGGATCGCGGAATCGGAGTCGTTCGTGCGGCGCCAGAACGAGGGCACGCCGGTGCGAGGCGTCTCCGTGCGGCTCGACGATGGCCGCACGCTCTGGATCATGCGGCCCGGCCTGATGCGGCAGGGCGGCGGGCGGCTCGGCATCAACCTGGCGCAGGCCAACGGCGCGCGTGCCGACGGGCCGGGTGCGCCGACTTCGTTTTTGCCATTCATGCCGCCGGCCTGGCAACAGGGGATCGGTTTCGTCGTCGTGCTGGTGATCCTGTTCGTCGCCGTCGC
>JAYVVB010000541.1:0-3693 GCA_043787455.1 Rhizobacter sp. | reverse complement strand
TGGTCGAGCACCAGCATCAGGCTCGCGGCCATCACCGCGCCATCGACAGCCTTGCCGCCGAGGCGCACGAAGTCCGGTGTCGCCGCGCCGTGGGTCTGGTAGATCGTGCCCTTGTAGCCCCGCTCGAACAGCGTCGTGTGCGGCAACACGGTGGGGCCACCGGCGGCGCCGATGAAGACCACATCGGGATTGGCGGCAACGATCTTGGTGACCTGCCCGAGCACGCTCTGGTCGGTGCGTTGAAAGCGTTCGTTGGCGACGAGCTTGATGCTGGCCTTGTCCAGCATCGGCACCAGCACGCCGAAGAAGGACTCGCCGTACGCATCGTTGAAGCCGATGAAACCGAGTGTCTTGACGTTGTGCTTGACCATGTGCGCGACCAGCGCCTCGCTGATCAAGCCGTCGTTCTGCGTCGTCTTGAAGACCCAGCGCTTCTGGTCGTCCATCGGCAGCACGACCGCGGGCGTGCCGACCGGTGCGAGCATCGGCGTCTTCGCCTCTGCGATGAACTGGATCGTGCCCATCGCGTTGGGCGAGCCCGACGGGCCGATGATCGCGTCGACCTTGTCCTCGGCGAGCAGCTTCTTGACCAGCGCGACCGACTGCGTCGGATCGGATGCGTCGTCGTAGACGATGTACTCGACGTCGATCGCACCGATCTTCTTCGGCAGCAGTGCGCCGGTGTTCTTCTGCGGGATGCCGACGACGGCCGTCGGCCCGGTCGACGAGGCGATCAGGCCGACCTTCATCTGCGCGTGCGCAACGAAAGAGACGAGCGCGGCGAGCAGCGCCACCGTCCAGCGTGTCGGATGCGAGTTCATGGGCATGGCGTGGGTCCTCGAAGGGGCGGAGTGGAAGAAGAGCGGGTCAAAGCGAGAGGCCGCCGACGCTGGTGCCGCCGCAGACGCAAAGCACCTGGCCGGTGACGAAGCTGTTGCCGGGATCGGCGAAGAACGAGACGGCGCGCGCGACGTCGTCGGCAGCGCCGAGTCGACGCACCGGCACGGAGGCGGCGAGCTCGCGCTCGCGCTCGCTGCCGGCGGCGATGACGTCGTGAAACATGGCGGTGCGGATCGGGCCGGGGGCGACGACGTTGACAGTGATGCCCTCGGGCCCGAGCTCGAGCGCCCAGGTGCGCGCCATGCCGATCAGGCCGGCCTTGGTCGCGGAATAGACGGTGCGCGTCGGCAGGCCGAGGGCGGCGCGCGACGAGATCAGCACGACGCGCCCGAACTTCGCCGCGCGCATCGCCGGCAAGGCCGACTGCATGAGCGAGATCGCGCTGCCGAGATGGAGCTCGACCAGCGCATCGAGGTCGGCCAGCCGGACGTGGGCGAGCGAAGCGGCCCGGATCGCGCCGGCGTTGTGCACGACCGTCGTGGGCTCAAAGCGATGCGCGACGTCGGCCGCGACCTGGGAAGTCGCGGCGCGATCGGCGAGGTCGACCTCGATGGCGTGCAGGCGCGGGTGATCGATGGTGCCGGCGGCGCGATCGAGCGAGATCACGGTCGCGCCTTCGCCGAGGAGGCGCTCGCAGATCGCCCGGCCGATGCCGGCGCTGCCGCCGGTGACGAGCGCCACCCGTTCGCTGACGTCGTTCGCAAGCGCGTTGCGCTCGCTCATGCCCCGTCCTCCACGAGCGCGAGCACGCGCAGCGGGCTGCCGCTGCCCTTCTCGATCTTGAGCGGCGGGCAGATCAGGAGCGCACCGGTCGGCGGCAGCAGGTCGAGGTTGGTGAGGCACTGCAGGCCGTAGCGCCCTGCCCCGTGCATGTAGTAGTGGCACGGATACGGCGGCCGCAGGTGGTAGCCCTGGCCGGCGTCGGTGCCGATCGCTTCCGAGCCGAAGCCGAGCACGCCGCGCTCCTCGACCAGGAAGCGCACCGCCTCGGTCGATGGCCCCGGCGTGTGCTGGCCGGTCTCGTCGAAGTTCTGGTAGGCCTCGGGGTCCTTTCGCTTCGACCAGTCGCTGCGCATCAGGAACCACGCGCCTTCGGGAATGCGGCCGTGCGCCGCTTCGAAGCGCGCGAGGTCGTCGACGGTCAGCAGATAGTCCGGGTCCTTTGCGACCTGCGCCGAACAGTCGATGACGCACGCCGGCGCGACGAAATGCTCGGGCGGGATCGTGTCGACCGAGTTGTTCGCCAGGTCGCGGCCCGAGATCCAGTGGATCGGCGCGTCGAAGTGTGTGCCGGTGTGCTCGCCGCACGAGAAGTTGTTCCAGTACCAGCCCGGTCCGCGCGCGTCGTAGGCCGAGACCTCCTCGATCCGGAACGGCCAGCACTGGCCCATCTCCGGAGGCAGCGCGATCTGCGGGGACTCGGGCGAGAGCGTCTGCGTCAGGTCGATGACGCGAATCCGCCGGCTCGCCAGCGCCGCGGCGAGCTCGGCCAGCAGCGACGGTCGGGCGGCCGGGCGCGCCTTCAGCTTCGTCGCCGCGGCCGCGGAGGTGGCGGATGTCATGGACCAAATGGTCGCATGACTCCGGTCTCTCAGGGCGATGCGCTCGTCCGGATCGGCCGTCGATCGAGCAGCGCGAACGCCGTCGCCCACGGGCTCGGCTCGAGGAAGCCCTCGCCGCAGTCGTCGCCGACGCTGGTGGACGCGACCTGGGTCACCGCGTCGAGCAGCGACTGGCTGAAGCGCTGCGCGTCGGCGAAGCCGAGCCGGCTCTTCACGTCGTGGTTGACGTCGCGGGCGACGCCGCTCTTCGAAAGAATGAACTTGTCGAAGTACTGCGTCTCGGCGACGAGCGGGATCTTCTGCGCCTGGAGGTAGGCCGTCAGCGCATCGTCCTTGAACGGATACGGCATGCCGGGCCAGAACGGATTGAAGAGCCCGTCCCAGTGGCTCGGCAGGTAGGCCTTCGGGTGGAGCACCGGCACGACCATCTGCGCGACCGGCAGGCCGCCGGTGCCGATCCAGGCGTCGACCTGCGTCAAGCCCGCGTCCTTCATCGCCGCGGCGAGGTTGCCGAGCGGCGAGCCGAAGCTGACGCCGTCGACGACGACGTCCTTGTCGAGGTCGAACGCGCTCGCCGAGTTGTTGACGAAGAACGAGAGCTGACCCTCGGGCGAGTCGACGGTGAACAGGAACGCACGGTTGCCGCCGCCGTTCGGATAGTCCTCGCCGACGCCGGCGCGCAAGCCGCCGGTCGCGGCGTCCGGCACCGGCGGGCGATAGAGCTCGCGCGCAAAATGCTGGATCGGATTGGTCGGATCGCCGCTGTGGTTCCAGCGCACGACGCGCATCGTGATGCCCTCGCCGACGACGATCTTCTCGCCGCCGCTGACGATCCGGCACTGATCGCCGGTGACGCCCTGTGCGTTCGCCTGCAGGCACACCGAGAGACTGCCGATCATCGGCGCGCCCGTCATCCGCGCCCAGGCCGGCGTGTCCCAGCTGTGGTCCCAGTGGGCGTGGCCGGCGAGCAGCAGGTCGACCTTGTCCGTGCCGAGCATCGCGCTCCTCACCTTGGTGATCGCGGGCAAGTCGACACCGGCCGGTCCCTTGGTGTAGGTGTACATGTCCTTCGGGAACACCGGCGAGGCGATGAACAGGCTCTCGGGCACGCGCGTGATGTAGCCGTCCATCACGATGCGCTTCTCGCCGATCTTGAAGTACCAGTTGGCGATCGACATCCACGTCATCTCGACAGTGGGCGGAGCCGCGGACGCGGGGGCCGACCAGATGG
>JAYVVB010000540.1:0-3887 GCA_043787455.1 Rhizobacter sp. | reverse complement strand
GTCTATAGCTCGGAGTCGGACTACGCGGCCAACATCGAGCTCGCCGAAGCGGTCGCGCCGGCGGGATCGCGCCAGGCCCCGACGACGACGCGCGCCAAGACGCCGACGCCGGGCAAGAGCACGTGCGAAGACGTCGCTGCACTGCTCGAACTGCCGCTGTCGCGGACAGTGAAGTCGCTCGTGCTCGCGACCGAAGGCACCGCTGCCGACGGTGCGACTGTCGAGGCGACGATTTGGCTGCTCCTCGTCCGCGGCGACCATTCGCTCAACGAGGTCAAGGCCGGCAAGCTCTCAGGTCTGGACAAGGGCTTTCGCTTCGCGACCGGGGCCGAGATCGAATTGACCTTCGGCTGCAAGCCAGGCTACCTCGGGCCGATCGGCGCCCGTCGCGCGCCGAAGCTGGTCGTCGATCGTGCGGTCGCGCAGATGAGCGACTTCGTCTCGGGCGCGAACGAGGAGGGCTTTCACTACACCGGCGTCAACTGGGGCCGCGATCTGCCCGAGCCCGACCTCGTCGCCGACATCCGCAATGCCGTCGTCGGCGATCCGTCACCCGACGGCAAGGGCACGCTCCGGATCCAGCGCGGCATCGAGGTCGGCCACGTTTTCCTGCTCGGCTCGTACTACAGCAAAAGCATGAACGCGACCTTCCTCGACGAGAAGGGCCAGCCCCAGCTGCTGCAGATGGGCTGCTACGGCATCGGCATCACGCGCATCGTCGGCGCCGCGATTGAGCAGAACCACGACGAGCGCGGCATCATCTGGCCGCAAGCGATCGCGCCGTTCACGGTTGTCGTCTGCCCGATCGGCTACGACCGTTCGCCGGCGGTTCGCGAAGCCGCCGACGCGCTCCATGCCGGCCTCGTCGGCGCCGGTATCGACGTCGTCCTCGACGACCGCGGCGAGCGGCCTGGGGCGATGTTCGCCGACTGGGAGCTGATCGGCATCCCGCATCGCATCGTCCTCTCGGATCGCGGCCTGAAGACTGGCGAGCTCGAGTACCAGGGCCGGCGCGACGCGACCGCCACCGCCGTTCCCGCAGATAACGCGCTTGCCTTCCTGAAGGGCAAGCTGGCCGCATGAGCGGCGTGCTCTCCCGGCGCGGGAGAGATCGGCGGGCGCTCGTCGCGGCGACGGTGCTCGCGTCCTTGTCGGCTTCGCTGCCGCGCATCGCGATTGCCGGTGCGCAGGCCGAAGAGCCTCTTGCCGACGCCGTACGTTCTGCTCTCGTGGCCGCGGTCAAGGACGCCGCGCCGCCGAAGCCGAGCTTCACGTCCGTCGACGCGCGCCTCGCCTATCTGCGCTGGCTCGGCGCGATGAGCGATCGCCTGCGCAAGCAGAAGACCGAGCTCGTGACCCGCGTCGAGTTCCTGCAGACGCTCTGGTACGAAGCCAAGCGATCGGGCCTCGAGCCGGCGCTGCTGCTCGGCCTGGTGCAGGTCGAGAGCGGCTTTCGCAAGTACGCGATCAGCGTCGTCGGGGCGCGCGGCTACATGCAGGTGATGCCGTTCTGGGCGCGCCTCATCGGCGACGGTGACGTCGCGCGCCTGTTCCACCCGCAGACGAACCTGCGCTTCGGCTGCGTCATCCTGCGCCACTACCTCGAGCGCGAGGGCGGCGACCTGTTCATGGCGCTCGGCCGCTACAACGGTAGCCGCGGCCGGCCGGAATATCCCAACGCGGTGTTCGGCGCGCGCCGCGCCTGGGAATTCAATCCGGCCTGAGGAAGGCGGGCATCAGAGCCCGGCCCACGTCTTCGGTGTCGCGCCGGCGACGCCGAGCAGCGACAGCGCTCGCTCGACGGTCTCGGCGACGAGCTCGTCGATCGTCGTCGGCCGGTGATAGAAGGCCGGCAGCGGCGGAAAGACGATCGCGCCCATCTCGGTCGCGCTCGTCATGTTGCGCAGATGGGCGAGGTTGAACGGCGTCTCGCGCACCATCAGCAGCAGCCTGCGCCGCTCCTTCAGGGCGACGTCGGCGGCACGCGTCAGGAGATTGTCGGAGAGGCCGTTCGCGATCGCCGCGAGCGACTTCATCGAGCAAGGCGTGACGACCATCGCGTCGGCTGCGAATGAGCCGCTCGCGATCGCCGCGCCGACGTCGGCGGCGTTGTACGAGACGTCGGCCAGCGCCTCAAGGCCCTTGCGGTCGAGGCCGAGTTCGTGGTGGAGGTTGATCAGCCCGGCCGAGGTCGCGACCAGATGGGTCTCGCACTGCGCTGCACGCAGCCGCTCGAGGAGACGGATTGCATAGATGGCGCCGGTGGCGCCGGTGACGCCGACGACGACGCGCTTGCCCTCACCGGCCACGGAGGCCGCGTCGTCAGGCCGCGAGGCCGAGCGTCTGCTGCAGCTCGCCGGCCTGGTGCATCTCGGTCATGATGTCCGAGCCGCCGACGAACTCGCCGTTGACATAGAGCTGGGGAATCGTCGGCCACTCCGAGTAGCCCTTGATGCCCTGGCGAATCTCTTCGTCCTCGAGAACGTTGACCGTCTTCAGGTCGGAGACGTTGCACGCCTTAAGGATCTGGATCGCGCGGCCGGAAAAGCCGCACATCGGGAACTGCGCCGTCCCCTTCATGAACAGGACCACGCGGTGGTTCTTGACGAGGTCGTCGATGCGCTGCTGAACGTCGCCCATGGTGAGTCCGCCTGATGAATGTCGATCACGAGACTTTACCGGGAAACGCGGGTCGAGCCGGTCAGAAGGAATAGGAGACGCCGAGCTGGACCAGCGGCGCCAGACGCATGTCGCGGACGACGTCGTCGAGGCTCTGCGAGCCGCCGAAGACGCGTCCGAAGCGCGCGACGTTGGCCGGGTTCTGCGAGACGACGCCGAGGTCGGCGCTGAAGCTCCAGCCGCTCTTGGGCCAGAGGTTGGTGTAGCCGATGCCGATGTAGGGGACGGTGCTCGCATCGAAGCCTGGGTCGCTCGTCGTCGCCAGCGCGGGCGCGGTCGGCCCGAAGAGGCGCCGGTCGGCCAGCAACGCGCCGTTCGACGGCGTCGCGCTCGAGCCGAGCCACGAGCTGCGCGAGCCGATGATCAGACCGCTGGTGGCGCGGAAGCCGGTCGGGGGCGCGTGGGCCGCGTCCTTCGTGTCGAACAGGTAGACGTCGCTCAGCAGGCCGACGCCGCCGACTTGCAGTCCGCTCCGCCCGGACGGCGCGAGGGTGGCTCGCCAGGCCGGCGCACCGGGACCGTAGCCGATCCGGGTCTGGAAGCTCCCCCACGGGACGCGATCGGCACTGGCGGAGAGGCCTTCCCCGGCCGCCCAAGTGGCGGCGGGAGGCAGCAGCAAGGCTGTTGCCGACGCAATCCAGAGCACGACTCGCATGGGACCCTCCTAGACACGATCGGGGGCAAGAACGAGGCCGCAACACTGGCCTCGGTTCATCCTACGACGTTGTCCCTGGCTGCGTGTTGGGTCCGCGCCGCACGGCGGCGGGATTCTGCGCAGAACGGGTCTATTTCACGGGGGAAAGTCCCGCTTTGCGTCCCCTTGTCAGGGGTGTGACAGGCCGTTAACCGGCCGGCGGAAACAGGCGCCGGTGGCCCGCTCGTGTCCGGCGAGGTCGCGTCGCGTGGCCACATCGAAGAGCCCTGCCGACGCGAGCAGCGCGCGGACCGCGGGCCCCTGATCGAAGCCGTGCTCGAGCAGCAGCCAGCCGGAGTCCTCGAGATGATCGCTCGCCGACCGGGCGATCGTCGTCAGTGCATCGAGGCCGTCGGCGCCCGAGGCGAGCGCCTCGAGCGGTTCGTGTCCGAGGGCCGCGAGGTGCGGATCGCCGGCCGCGACGTAGGGGGGATTGGCGACGATCAGGTCGAAGCGGCGCGCCGTCAGCCCTTCCCACCACGAGGCCGCGACGAGCTCGACGTCGAGGCCGAGG
>JAYVVB010000539.1:0-3172 GCA_043787455.1 Rhizobacter sp. | reverse complement strand
TGGCTTTGCGGGATCTCGTCGCCGGCGAGCAGGCGTTTGTTGTAGACGATCGCCAGCGGCTCGTAGGTCGTGCCGAAGGCCTCGTTCTTCCACACCGCCCAGCTCGGCAGGTGGGGCGTCTCGGGCGAGGCGTAGTTCATCGCGCCGCCGTCGCTGGCGAGCTTGATCTGCAGGTCCATCGCCGAGCTCCAGAGGACGTCGGCGGAGCCGGCATTGGCAGCCCGCTCGCTGATGAAGCGGTTGTAGACCTCGGTCGAGTTCATGTCGTTGTACTCGACCGAGATGCCGGGGTAGAGGGCCTGGAAGTCCTTGATCAGGAAGTTGGCGGCGGCCGTGTCGGTCGTGCTGTAGATCACCACCTTGCCTTCCTTCTTTGCTGCCGCGATCGTGTCCGCGTACGAGGCGGGATAGCCGGCCGGGATCTGCGCGGCGGTAGCGCCGACGACGAGTGCGATGGCGGCGCCGAGGATCGTGCGGGTACGTTGTCTCATGTCTGCTCTCGGTTGAAGCCGAATCGTTCGCGGACTATCACGCCGCCCGGAGCGCGCTGCAATCCGGCCGACCCCGACTTGCCAACGCGATCAGGCCGAGGCACCCGCGGCCAGGGCGCGCTGGCGTTGTCGGTCGAGCGCCTCGGGGTCGATGGGCCGCGCGTCCCAGCCCTGCAGATGCCTGACGACGAGTGCCGAGAGCGCTGCGATCCATTCGTGCTGGTCGTTCAGGCACGGGATGTAGCCGAAGCGGGTGCCGCCGGCGCTCATGAACGCGGCACGCGCTTCCCGGTCGATCTCCTCGAGCGTCTCGAGGCAGTCGGCCGTGAACCCGGGACAGAACACGTCGACATGGCCGACCCCCGCGCGAGCCAGCTCGACCAGTGTCGGCTCGGTGTAGGGCTGCAGCCACTCCGCGCGCCCGAAGCGGCTCTGGAACGTGACGACGACGACATCGTCGCGCACCCGCAAGCGCTCGGCGACGAGGCGGCCGGTCTTCAGGCATTCGCAGTGGTAGGGATCGCCGAGGGTGAGGGAGCGCCGCGGCAGTCCATGGAAGCTCAGCACCAGCTTGTCGGGCCGGCCATTGACGCGCCAGTGCTCGTCGACGCGGGCGACGAGGGCGCTCAGGTAGCCCTCGTCGTCGTGATAGTGCTTGATGAAGCGAAGCTCGGGTACGTTCCTCGTGCGCCGCATCCAGCTCGCGACCTCGTCGCCGATGCTCGCTGTCGTAGACGCTGCGTATTGCGGGTAGAGCGGCACGATCAGGATGCGATCGGCGCCCTCGGCCTTCACCGCGTCGAGCACCTTGGCGATCGCGGGTTTGCCGTAGCGCATCGCGTGCTTGACGATGACGCGGTGATCGCGCTGGCCGAGGTAGCCCGAGAGCAGCACCGCCTGGCGCTCGGTCCAGACCGCGAGGGGCGAGCCTTCGGGCATCCAGATGCTTGCGTACTTTCGCGCCGACTTGGCCGGACGCACGCGCAGGACAATGCCGTGCAGGATCGGCAGCCAGGCCAGGCGCGGGATCTCGACGACGCGCGGATCGCTCAGGAACTCGGCGAGATAGCGCCGCACTGCGGCCGGCGTCGGCGCATCGGGCGTGCCGAGGTTGCACAGGACGACCGCGGTGGCGGGCATTCGCCCGTGCGCATACGCCGGCTCTTGGGCGACTGTCATCGTTTAGGACTTGATGCCGAACTCGAACGGCGTTTGGCGCTGCGTGTCGGCGAACTTCATCACCTCGAAGCGCACGCAGGGGCTGATCGGCTCGGAGGGCGGGGCGCCGAGGCCGATCACGCCGCTGCCGTGGAGCGTGCACGCTCCACGGCGCAGGCTGATGATTTCCGGATCGTTGTCGAAGCGCACGTAAGTGCCGTTGTAGCTCAGGTCGACGAGCTGGAACGTGCCGCCGTGCCAGTCGATTCGCGCGTGCGACCGCGAGACGCGGTTGTCATCGATGATGTACGTCGCCTGGGGGCTCCGCCCGAGCACGACCGGCAGGCTGGTGCCGGCGTAGATCCGGTTCAGATCGAGCCAGACCAGGCGGATCCCCTCGGGTTCGGGCATTGGCAGCAACATGTCGCCATACGCGGTGGTTGCGGTATCGCCAAAACGTCGCACCGCTTCCTGCAGGTGGACGTGGACCGGCTCGACCCGGCCGCGCAATTGCATCCGGTCGAGGCTGCGAAAGCGCGAGCGCTCCCAGTCGCCGAGCAACTCGACGACGCTCGAGGTGGCCAGCGTCTCGTTGTCGCCGGCGTGATCGAGGAGGCGGGCGGCGACGTTGACCGCGTCGCCGAACACGTCCCCCGACATCTCGACGATCTCGCCATGGGCCAAGCCGACTTGAAGCTTCAGCGGCACGGCCGGTCGGGGCGGCAAGGTCTGGGCCTCGTCGATGTCCTCGGGGGCGGCGTCCTCGTCGCCATCGTGCTTGACGACTGCGACCTCGACGTCGTCTCCCATGCTGACACGGGCCATCGAGTCGTGCATGTCATCGGCGGCCGCGATGCTCGCGGTCGGCGTCTCGAACACGGCCATCAGACCGTCACCGAGCGTCTTCACGACCTGTCCGCCGTGCTTGGCGACGACGTGGCCCAGCAGCGAGACGCTGCGCGTGACGACGGCAGTCGCTGCGGCGTTGCCGAGCGTCTCGTACATCGACGTGCTGCCGCGCAGGTCGGCGAAGAGCACGGTGCGTTGCAGAACCTGGGTCATGCCGGTGCGGTCGGTCGGGCCATCGAAGCGAAGTCTATAGCGGTGGCGGCAAGCAAAAAGGGTTCCTGCCTTGCGGCGGGAACCCTCTTCGAGAGGATGACGCTCAGAGCGTGTCGAGGTAGGTGCGCAGCTTGTCCGAGCGGCTCGGGTGCTTGAGCTTGCGGATCGCCTTGGCCTCGATCTGGCGAATGCGCTCGCGCGTGACGTCGAACTGCTTGCCGACTTCCTCGAGCGTGTGGTCGGTCGACATCTCGATGCCGAAGCGCATGCGCAACACCTTGGCCTCGCGCGGCGTCAGCGAGTCGAGGATGTCCTTGACCACGTCGCGCAGGCCGGCCTGCATCGCCGCCTCGATCGGCGCGGTGTTGTTGGTGTCCTCGATGAAGTCGCCCAGGTGCGAGTCGTCGTCGTCGCCGATCGGCGTCTCCATGGAGATCGGCTCCTTGGCGATCTTCATGATC
>JAYVVB010000538.1:0-2531 GCA_043787455.1 Rhizobacter sp. | reverse complement strand
CCCATTTCAACACCGACCGCGGCCTGTTCCGAGCCGTCGACGGCATCAGCTTTTGCGTGCCGCGCGGCCGCACCGTCGGCCTGGTCGGCGAATCCGGCTGCGGCAAGAGCGTAACGTCGCTCTCGATCATGGGTCTGGTGCCGAGCCCGCCGGGCCGCATCGCCGCGGGCTCGATCCGCTTCGAGGGACAGGAGCTCGTCGGCCTGCCCGAGCGCGAGCTGCAGGACTTGCGCGGCAACGGCCTGGCGATGATCTTCCAGGAGCCGATGTCGTCGCTCAATCCGGCGTTCACGATCGGCGAGCAGATCGTCGAGGGCCTCCTCAGGCACCGGCCGATCGGCCGAGCCGAGGCGACGGCACGCGCTCTGACGATGCTGAAGAAGGTGCGCATGCCCGCGCCCGAGCAGCGCTTCCACGAGCATCCGCACCGCCTTTCCGGCGGCATGCGCCAGCGCGCGATGATCGCGATGGCGCTTGCGTGCGAGCCGAGGCTCCTGATCGCCGACGAGCCGACGACTGCTCTCGACGTCACGATCCAGGCGCAGATCCTCGAGCTGATGCGCACGCTCCAGGACGAGACCGGCACGGCGATCGTCCTCATCACCCACGACTTCGGCGTCGTCGCCGAAGTCGCCGACGAGGTCGTCGTGATGTATGCCGGCCGCGTCGTCGAGCGCGCGCCGGTCGCGGCCCTCTTCGCCGAGCCGCAGCATCCGTACACGGTCGGCCTGCTCGGCTCGATGCCGCGCCTCGACGGCGCCGCGGCCGAGCGGCTCGCCTCGATCGAAGGCCAGGTGCCGAGCCCGCTCGCGCTGCCGCCGGGCTGCCGCTTCGCCGATCGCTGCCCCTTCGTCGTCGACGACTGTCGCGTCGTCGATCCGCCGCTGCGCGAAGTCGGCAAGAAGCACCTCTCGGCGTGCCTGCGCGCGCCGCTCGACGCCGAGGCGCTGATGGCCCGGCCCTTGCGTGAGGCGACGGCATGAATTCCGTCCACGATGCGCCTTTGCTCGAGGTCGACGGCCTGGTCAAGCACTTCCCGATCCGCGCCGGCGTGCTCGGCCGCGTCCGGGGTGCCGTGCGCGCCGTCGACGGCGTCTCGTTCACGCTCACTGCCGGAGAGACGCTCGGCGTCGTCGGCGAATCGGGCTGCGGCAAGTCGACGCTCGGCCGGCTCGTCCTGCGCCTGATCGAGCCGAGCGCCGGCACGGTCCGCTTCGCCGGCATCGACCTCGGCACGCTCGGCGCGCGCGCGCTGCGCGCCGAGCGGCGCGCGATGCAGATCGTCTTCCAGGACCCGTACGCGTCGCTCAACCCGCGCATGACCGTGCGCCAGATCCTCGCCGAGGCGCTCGACCTGCACGGCCTGCACGCCGCTCGCCGCGGCGAGCGCATCGCCGAGCTGCTGCGCACCGTCGGTCTCGCACCCGAGCACGGCGAGCGCTATCCGCACGAGTTCTCGGGCGGCCAGCGCCAGCGCATCGGCATCGCCCGCGCCCTCGCGGTCGAGCCGCGCCTCGTCGTCTGCGACGAGGCGGTGAGCGCGCTCGACGTCTCGGTCCAGGCGCAGGTGATCAACCTGCTGCGCGACCTGCAGCGCCGCCTCGGACTGGCCTACATCTTCATCGCCCACGACCTCGCGGTCGTCAGGCACATCGCCCATCGCGTTGCCGTCATGTACCTCGGCCGCATCGTGGAGATCGCCGACAAGGACGCGCTCTTCGCGGCGCCGCGCCATCCCTATACACAGGCGCTGATCGCCGCCGTGCCTTTGCCCGAGCCCGGCCGCGAGCGCGAGCGCATCGTGCTCAAGGGCGACGTGCCGAGCCCGGTCACGCCGCCCTCGGGTTGTCATTTCCACACCCGATGCATCCACGCGCAGCCGCTCTGCGCCGAGGTCACGCCGCCGCTCGAGCGCGACGGCACTGGCGGGAGCCACGCCGTCGCCTGTCACTTCTGGCGCGAGGTCGCCGCCGCCGGCGCGGCGCGGGCGGCACCCCTTTCGCGACCGATCGATGCCCGTCTTGCTCTGCTGCAGTCGGCGTTCGTCGCACCGGCCGCGGCGCGTTCCGAACACTCTCTCGAGGAGCTTTGCCCATGAATACCGCGTTTCGCCAGCTTGCCGCCGTGTCGCTCTTCGCCCTGGCCGCGGGAGCCTCCGCCCAGACCTTGCGCGTCGGCCTTGCCGAGGATCCCGACGTCCTCGACCCGACGCTCGCCCGCACCTTCGTCGGCCGCATCGTCTTCGCGGCGATGTGCGACAAGCTCTTCGACATCGACGAGAAGCTGCAGGTCGTGCCGCAGCTCGCAACTGGCTACGAGTGGTCGGCCGACAGCAAGACGCTGACGATCAAGCTGCGCACCGACGTCACCTTCCACGACGGCGAGAAGCTCGACGCCGCCGCGGTCAAGTTCAACATCGAGCGCCACAAGACGATGGCCGGCTCGAACCGCAGCGGCGAGCTCCGGCCGGTGACGAGCGTCGACGTCGTCGACCCGACGACGGTCAAGCTCAACCTCTCGGCGCCGTTCAC
>JAYVVB010000537.1:0-2949 GCA_043787455.1 Rhizobacter sp. | reverse complement strand
AATCGCCATGTATCTGGCGAAAGAACTGACACAGAAGAGCTTGCCCGAGATCGGCGAGCTATTCGGCGGCCGCGACCACACGACGGTACTGCACGCGGTGAGGAAGATCGCGGCCGAGCGCCAGAAGAACACCGATCTGAACCATCAGCTGCACGTGCTCGAGCAGACGCTCAAGGGCTGATCGATGCGAGCGCGCGAATTCCGACACTGTCAAGGCACAAGGCTGGGGACAACCTCGAGCGCAACTGCGAGCTGTCCACAGGCCGCAGCCGATCCGAAAAGTTGTTCGCTTTCGCGAGCATCGGAAGAAGGGCTCGGTCGACAGCCTTTGGCGAACCGTAAGTGCTTGTCCGAAGGAAAGAAAATAGCCTTGTCCACAGTCGCAGCCCGCACCTACTACTACGACCAGTTCAAGAGGTTGACATGATTGTCTTGAAAGCCGCGCAAGAAAAATTTCTGGGCGCATTGCAAACCGTCGCCGGAATCGTCGAGCGCAGGCACACGCTGCCGATCCTCGCCAACGTCCTGATCCGAAAGAGCGGCCACTCGATCGAGTTCACGACCAGTGACCTCGAGATCCAGGTTCGCACGAGCGCCGAGCTCGGCGGCGATTCGAGCAACTTCGCGACCACGGTCGGCGCGAGAAAGCTTATCGACATCCTGCGCTCGATGCCGTCCGACCAGGTGGTGACTCTCACGGCGACGCAGTCGAAGCTCACGCTGGCCGGCGGCAAGAGCCGCTTCACGCTGCAGACCATGCCGGCCGACGACTTTCCACTGGTGCAGGAGTCGGCCGACTTCGGGCCGATGTTCAGCGTGCCGCAGAAGACCTTGAAGAGCCTCGTCTCGCAGGTGCACTTCGCAATGGCGGTGCACGACATCCGGTACTACCTCAACGGCATTCTCTTCGTCGCCGAAGGCAAAAGCCTGACGCTGGTCGCGACCGACGGCCATCGCCTGGCGCTGGCGCAGGCCAACCTCGAGATCGAGATCCCGAAGCAGGAGGTCATCCTGCCGAGGAAGACCGTGCTCGAGCTGCAGCGCCTGCTGAAGGACGACGACACGCCGATCGAGATGCGCTTCGCGCCCAACCAGGCGAAGTTCTCCTTCACCGGGATGGAGTTCGTCTCCAAGCTCGTCGAGGGCAAGTTCCCCGACTACAACCGCGTCATCCCGAAGAATCACAAGAACCGGGTCACGCTCGGCCGCTCGCCGCTCTTGCAGAGCCTGCAGCGCGCCGCGATCCTGACGAGCGAGAAGTTCAAGGGCGTGCGCGTCAACATTGAGCCGGGCACGCTGCGCATCGCCTCGTCGAACGCGGAGCAGGAAGAAGCGATGGAAGAGCTCGAGATCGACTACGGTGGTGACGCGATCGAGATCGGCTTCAACGTCACTTACCTCATCGACGCGCTCACCAACATGGGCCAGGAGATGGTGACGGTCGAGCTGCAGGATACGAACTCCAGCGCCTTGATCACCGTGCCCGATCAGGCCGGGTTCAAGTACGTCGTCATGCCGATGCGGATCTGATGCGAACGAAACACGGAGTGATCAGCGCCTTGACGACAGCAGCCGACGACGAGAGCGACAAGAAGCCCGAGATTGCCGGCACCCACGGCGACATGGCGGGCAAGGCATCGACGAGCCCGCTCGTGCCGAACGGATCGGCGTTGCGCGACGGCGCGCCGACCGACGCCAGCGACACCTACGGCGAAGGCTCGATCCAGATTCTCGAAGGGCTCGAGGCGGTACGCAAGCGACCGGGCATGTACATCGGCGACACGTCCGACGGCACCGGGCTGCACCACCTCGTCTTCGAGGTCGTCGACAACTCGATCGACGAGGCGCTCGCGGGCTTTTGCGACGACATCGTCGTCACCATCCATACCGACAACTCGATCTCCGTTACCGACAACGGCCGCGGCATTCCGACCGGCGTGAAGATGGACGACAAGCACGAGCCCAAGCGCTCGGCGGCCGAGATCGCGCTCACCGAGCTGCACGCCGGCGGCAAGTTCAACCAGAACAGCTACACGGTCTCGGGTGGCCTGCACGGCGTCGGCGTGAGCTGCGTCAACGGCCTGTCGAAATGGCTGCGCCTGACGGTGCGGCGCGAAGGCCTGGCGCATTTCATGGAGTTCCGCCAGGGCGTGCCGCAGGACCGTGAGATCGAGCAGCGAAACGGCGTCGAGATCTCGCCCATGAAGGTCACCGGCGAGACCGAGAAGCGCGGCACCGAAGTCCACTTCCTGCCGGACCTCGAGATCTTCTCGAACATCGACTTCCACTACGACATCCTCTCGAAGCGCCTGCGCGAGCTCTCGTTCCTCAACAACGGCGTGCGCATCCGGCTCGTCGACGAGCGTAATAACAAGTCGGACGACTTCGCATTCGCCGGCGGGGTTAAGGGCTTCGTCGAGTTCATCAACACCGGCAAGAAGGTGCTGCACCCGAACGTCTTCTACGCGACTGGCAAAAAGGACAGCGACCAGCACTCGACGATCACGTCCGAGGTCTCGATGCAGTGGAACGACGGCTACAGCGAGAACGTCCTCTGCTTCACGAACAACATCCCGCAACGCGACGGCGGTACCCACCTCACTGGCCTGCGCGCGGCGATGACGCGGGTGATCAACAAGTACATCGAAGACAACGAGCTGGCCAAGAAGGCCAAGGTCGAGGTCACCGGCGACGACATGCGCGAGGGCCTGACCTGCGTGCTCTCGGTCAAGGTGCCCGAGCCGAAGTTCTCAAGCCAGACCAAGGACAAGCTGGTCTCGAGCGAGGTCCGCGGCCCGGTCGAGGACGTGGTGAGCAAGGCGCTCAACGACTACCTGCTCGAGAACCCGATCGACGCCAAGATCATCTGCGGCAAGATCGTCGACGCAGCACGCGCCCGAGAGGCGGCGCGCAAGGCGCGCGAGATGACGCGGCGCAAGGGTGTGCTCG
>JAYVVB010000536.1:0-4127 GCA_043787455.1 Rhizobacter sp. | reverse complement strand
TGCGGCTGAAGCTCATTGTCCACCTGGTGCGCAAGGAGACGATGGACCGCGACTTCGAGCGGCTGCCCTACGAGCCGCTCAGCGAGGAGATCCTCGAGGTGCCGATCCGAAAGACCGTGATCGCCGTCGACGCCGGTCGCAACCTCGCGGTGCTCGTCGAGGCCGCGGTCCGCAACACCATCCTGCAGCTGCGCGGCATCGACACCTATGCCGAGTTCATCGAGCGCCACCACAAGGCAATGGGCAAACCGGAGTGAGCGTCCGGCGAAGCGATCGCGGCGGGATCATTCGCTGCGCTCAGGATGAATTGGCGCAGCTGCGCCAATTCACTTGTTCCTGAATTCGCAGTTCTTCTTCGTGCACGCGGCGTAGAGCGCGAGCGCGTGATCCTGGAGCTCGAAGCCGCGCGTCTGGGCGATGCTTTTCTGGCGCTTTTCGATCTCGGCGTCGAAGAACTCCTCGACCCTGCCGCAGTCGAGGCAGACGAGGTGATCGTGATGCTTGCCCTCGTTCAGTTCGAACACCGCCTTGCCGCTCTCGAAGTGGTTGCGCGACAGGATCCCGGCCTGCTCGAACTGCATCAGGACGCGGTAGACCGTCGCCAGGCCGATGTCGGCGTGCTCGGCGAGGAGGACGCGAAATACGTCTTCCGCGCTCATGTGGCGCTGCGACGTGCTCTGGAAGACCTCCAGCACCTTGATGCGCGGCAAGGTCGCCTTGAGGCCGCTGTTCTTCAGTTCTTCGGCGTGGGTCATGGGGGTGCGCGCAACTCGGCGCGCGGAGGCGAGCCGGTAGAATCGCATCATCATACGGGCTTGGCCCTCGCCCCGGCGCACGGCGCCGACTGCCCCTCACGATGCCCATGAGATCGCCTTCCCTCTTTCTCTCCGGCAGCGCCTTCCTCGCCTTCGCGGCCGCGCTGGCGGGCTGCCAGTCGCTGCAGACCTCGGAGAACTTTCTCGGCGTCGTCACGCCCTACCGGGTCGAGGTCGTGCAGGGCAACGTCATCACCAGCGAGCAGGCGGGCATGGCCAGGCCGGGCCTCAGCCGGGCGCAGGTGAAGGACGTCCTCGGCTCGCCGCTGCTCGCCGATCCGTTTCACGCCGATCGCTGGGACTACGTCTTCACGATCCGGCGCCAGGGCGCTGCGCCGCAGCTGCGCCGGGTCGTCGTCCGCTTCAAGAACGACGTCCTCGAGAGCTTCGACTCCGGCGGCGAGCTGCCGAGCGAGCGCGAGTTCGTCGCCTCGATCGACACCTTCAAGACAAGGCGCAATGCGCCGCCGCTGGTCCTCACCGACGAGCAGGTGAAGGCGCTGCCGGTGCCGGCCAAGCCGGCGGCACCCGAACCTTCGCCGGCCGTTCCGACGCGCAGCTATCCGCCGCTCGAGCCGATCTCATGAGCCCGCCCGGCCGCCCGAAGGGCTCATGCCGGAGTGCGCAGCGCGAAGGTTCACCAGTGAAGCGTCGGCGATGAGCACGGCGGCTCGGCGCCGGGTCGCCGTGGCCGGTGCGTCCGGGCGCATGGGCCGGATGCTGATCGAAGCCGTAGCTGCGAGCCCCGATCTCGTTCTCTCGGCCGCGCTCGACCTCGCCAGCGGCGCAGCCATCGGCAGGGACGCGACGGCGTTTCTCGGTCGCGACAGCGGCGTCGTCGTGAGCGCCGACGTCCGCGCCGGGCTGGCCGCGAGCGAGGTCCTGATCGACTTCACGCAGCCCGAGGGCACGCTCGCTCACCTGGCACTGTGCGCCGAGCTCGGCGTCGCGGCGGTGATCGGCACGACCGGCTTCGATGCGGGTCAGAAGGCCGAGGTCGCGAGCCATGCGAAGCGGATCGCGATCGTGATGGCACCGAACATGGGCGTGGGCGTCAACGTCGTCCTGAAGCTCCTGGACGTCGCCGCGCGCGCCCTCGCCGACGGCTTCGACGTCGAGATCGTCGAGACCCATCATCGCCAGAAGGTCGACGCGCCGAGCGGTACGGCGCTGCGGATGGGCGAAGTGGTCGCGGCGGCCCAGGGCCGGTCGCTCGACGAATGCGCCGTGTACGACCGCAACGGTGCCCGCAGTGCGGGCAGCATCGGCTTCGCGTCCCTGCGCGGCGGCGACATCGTCGGCGACCACACGGTGATGTTCGCGGGCACGGGCGAGCGCATCGAGATCACGCATCGCTCGACCAGCCGAGCCACCTATGCCGACGGCAGCGTGCGCGCGGCGCGCTTCGTCCTCGGCCGACCGCCCGGCCTTTACGGCATGGACGAAGTCCTCGAACTGGAGACCCTCGGACGATGACCACGACCGGCTTCGAGCACTTCTGGTCGCAGGGCGACGCGATCACGCGCGGCGTCGCGGCGCTGCTTCTCTTGATGTCGGTCAGCGCCTGGGTCGTGATTCTCTGGAAGGGCTGGCTGCTGCGCCGCGTCCACGTCGACCTGCAGCGCGCGGTGCCCGCGTTCTGGGCTGCGCCGTCGATCGAATCGGCACGCGAGCAGCTGGTCGCGTTCGATCGCGAGGGCGTGGTGCGCCCGCTCGTCGACGCCGCCCTGACGACACCGCCGGGCGGTACGCTCGAAGCGCACGGCCACGCCGACTCGCAGCTGACGCGGCGCCTGCGCGATGCCTTGCACCGCGTCCTCGCGCAGCTCCAGTTCGGTCAGGTGCTGCTCGCCTCGATCGGCAGCACGGCGCCCTTCATCGGCCTCTTCGGCACGGTCTGGGGCATCTACCACGCGCTGCTCAGCATCTCGGCGGCGGGCGCGATCACGATCGAGCGGGTGTCCGGGCCGGTCGGCGAGTCGCTCGTGATGACCGCGGCCGGCCTCGCTGTCGCCATCCCGGCGGTTCTCGCCTACAACGTGTTCGGCAAGCGCGTCGCGGCGAGCGAGGCCGAGCTCGAAGGCTTCGCCCACGACCTGCGCGAGATGATCATGGATCAATCGGCGTCGCCTTGAGATGTGTGACCCCTCGCTCTCTTCGTTCGCTGCCCCCCGCGGGGGCGCTCAGTCGGCTTGGGAGCGGCCCGGCGCCGACTGACATGGCGTTCGGACGCCTCGAGCGAACCCCCGGCGCGCAGCCGATGAGCGACATCAACATGACGCCGCTGATCGACGTCATGCTCGTGCTCCTCGTGATCTTCATGATCACGGCGCCGCTGATGACGTCGAGCCTGAAGCTCGACCTGCCGAAGACCGACGCGGCCCAGCCCGGCGACACGCCGCAGTTCATCTCGGTCGCCCTCGACAAGGACGGCAGGACCTTCTTCGGCGACGAACCCGTCGACGCCGCCGAGTTCGCCAAGCGGGTCACCGCCGCAGCCCGGCGCAACCCGCAGACCGAAGTGCAGCTGCGCGCCGACAGGGCCGTGCCCTACGGGCGTGTCGCCGAGCTCATCGGCACGGTGCAGAAGGCCGGGCTGACGCGGATCGGCTTCGTCGCCGATCCTGAAAAGTGAGGCCTCGCGCCTTCAGAACGACTCGTGACGACGCACGAACGTGGCGAACCGCGGCAGCCCGCTCGGCGTCAGGTCGCGATGCCGATAGGTGATGACCGAGCCGATCTCCGGCGGGGCCCTTCGCAGCGCATCGTTCAAGCCGCTGCCGACCCGAAATCGACGACCATCGTTGGACTCGACCTCGAGTGCACCGACGAGCGACCGGTTCCTGCCGGCCCCGGGCCGGTAGCCAACGACGACGGCCTCGGCGTCGAGATGCGGCTTCAGCTTCATCAAGGCGTCGCTTCGTCCACCGACGTAGGGCGCCGCCGCGAGATGCAGCATCAGCCCTTCGCCGCCGGCGGCGACGACCGCGTCGAGCGCCCGGTCGAGCTCGACGCGACCGGCGACGCGACGCTGCGGCGCGCACTCGATTTGCGGCGAACGCGAGCGCGCGATCACCGCCGCGAGCCGGTCGACGCGCTCGGCGAAGCTGCCGCTGGCGCCCGGCATCTCGAAAACCATGTAGCGCATGCCGCTCCACTCGTCGTCGCGCGGCGCGGCTCGGCGAACGATGGCAGAGAGCGCGTCGAAGCGGCCGCGGCCGAGCCAGAGCTCGCCGTCGAGCGGCGACGCCGGCAACGCAGATACAAACGAAGCCGGCGCCGATACCTGGCGACCGCTGCGATGCCGCAGCG
>JAYVVB010000535.1:0-3372 GCA_043787455.1 Rhizobacter sp. | reverse complement strand
GAAGTGCTTGCCGGCGTGCGGCAACAGCGCCGACCAGTCGAAGACGTCGCCGCCATAGAGTGTCTGCACCCTGAGCACATGGCCCGGGACCTCGAGCTCGAGCGCCAGCATGCCTTCCTCAAGCAGGTACAGCACCGAATAGTCGTCGCCCTCGCGAAAGATCACTTAGTCGGCGGCGAAGCGGACCTGCGTCGCCGTGCCGGCAAGACGAGCCTTGTGCTCGGGCCGGAACTCGGCGACGAAAGGGTGCGCCGCCGCGCCGCCACTGCCGGCTTCGAGATCACGCCGTCGATGCCGCGGGCGGTGGGCGAGCGCGTCGGCGCCGACGTCGCCCTCTACGCGCCGCTCATTCGCGAAGGTCGGGTCTCGCGCCTCTGACCCGTGTCGAAAGGGCGCGAGACCACGCGACGCTCGCGGCCGATGGCACTAGCCCAAGGCCTCGCGCCGGCGCTCTTCGCAGATGAAGTCTTCGAGCTCGGGGTCGAGCGCGCCGCGCGCGAGGACGACGCCGATCGGCCTGCCGCTCTCGACCACCGGCAGGTGGCGAAAGCGATGCAGCTGCATCAGGGCAAGGGCGTGGCCGAAGGTCTCCTCGGGCCCGATCGTCACCGGGTCGCGCGTCATGACCTCGTCGATGCGGACGGCGCGCGGGTCGCGGCCGGCAGCGACGACGCGAAAGACGACATCGTGCTCGGTGAGGATGCCGGTCAGCAACCGTTCCTCGACGACAACGACCGCGCTGGCGCCGTTGTCGAGCATCAGCCTGGAGGCTTCGAATACGGTGGCGCGCGGCGACGCCGTGACCATCTTTTCGCGCTCCAGCAGAAGCCCGATCCGCTCCGTCAGCATTGCCTGGCCCTGGTTCGTCCGAAGGCGAACCGTACGCCCCGCGATTGCCAGGTGTTTGACCCTGCACAAAGTATCGTCATATTTTCCAGACCCCGCGGGACGCGTCGCTGCGCTTGCCGACCGGCGTCGGCGCGGACTTGCGCCACGTCAAGGAGCTGACGCTGCCGAGGTCTACTGTTGCGACATGAGTCTGACCCGAACACTCCCCGACACCAAGCCGGCGAGCGTCTCGGTGGACGGGTTTTCCGCGCTCGACGACTGTCATCACATGACGCTCGCCGCGCTCGACCGTCTCGAGGAGCTGGTGGCGCAGATCGAGCGCGGCGACGTCGACACGTGGGCTCGTACGATCGCCGCCGACATCGTCCGCCACTTCTCGACGACCGTGCGGCAGCACCACCACGACGAAGAGCGCCACGTCTTTCCGCCGTTGGCCTCGAGCACCGACGGCGACGTCGTGCAGGCGGTGCTTCGGCTTCAGCAGGACCACGCCTGGCTCGAGGAGGACTGGATGGAGATCTCGGCCTCTCTCGACGCCGTGGCGTGCGGCCAGTCGTGGTACGACGTCGACGTCCTTCGCGAAGGCGTGGCGATCTTTGCCGCGCTGTCGCGCGACCACATCGCACTGGAGGAATCGGTTCTCTACCCGCAGGCCAGGGCTCGCCTCGGTGCGCAAGAGAGGAGCGAGATGGGACGCGAGATGGCGGCACGGCGGCGAGCGGCGAGAGGCGACGGGCGCAAGGCGGACTGACCCGCAGCCCCGGCGGCTACGTCGCGATCCGCACCGGAATATAGAGCTCGATGACGCTGCCCTCTTCTCGCGTCCCGTCGAAGGCGGTCAGGTAGCGCTCGAACGGCGTGATGCGAAGGTCCGGCTGTAGCGATTCGGCGCTGACGCGTCGCATCGCGAGATACCACGCGACCTCGATCTGCGCGGGGCTGCCATCGAGGCGGGCCACGAAGGCGCGGTGCGCGGGCAGGACGGCGACCGATACCCCGTCGACCGCGGCTGCGCCGATCGGAATACCGAGGTGGCATACGGTCGTGCGCCGCTTGATGTTCGTCCTGACGTAGACCGCGATCGGCTCCGCCGTGGCCGCGACGTCCCGGCTCGCCAGCGTCCGCCGCAACTCGGCGACGGCGTCGTGCAGGGCTTTGCCGAGCCCGCCGAGCGGGCCGCTGTGCAGGATGTAGGCGTAGCGGATCGAGTCGATCTCGCGCACGCCCGGGCAGCTGATCGCGTAGCGCGGCGCATCTGCGCTTTCGACGAGCGCGGCGAGCCGGTCGAGGCCGTAGCGCAGATCGAGCGCGAGTGCGCCCTGCACCGTGGCGGCGAAGGCGCGCATCGAGAATGCGACACGACCGCGCACGCTCCAGGTCGCCCGCGTCCCGCCGTCGGCCTCGCTGAACTGCCACGAGCCGCGCGCGCGGAAGCGGAACGGACGCTTCAGTCGCATGCGCTGCTCGATGCGACCGGGCGCGCGAGTTTCGGCAAGCTCGATCTCGCCGGCGTCGACGCCGGCGTACGACCAGCGAAACGAATTCCTGGCGGCGCCGGCGTCCGGCGCCGCGAACTCGAGACCGCCCGCCTCGGGTTCGAGCCAGGGGTTCCAGTCGGCCCATTGGCGCAGGTCGACGACGCGGGCATAGATCTCGGCGAGGGGCGCGCCGATCACTCGCGTGTGCGACGCGCGCAGCCGACCGCTGTAGCGGGCCATGTAGACCAGCACCGCGACGACGCAGAAGGCGGCGACAAAGGCGAGCGTGGTCAACTGGAGGTACCTTCGGACTCCGCCGTCCGGTATTCGCCCTTGGGGCGGGCCGACGGGCTCATGGCGCCCGCGCCACGGCTACATCATGTTCATCGCTCGCGGCACGACCAGCGTCAGCCACGGCCAGTAGGTGACGATGACGAGAAAGACGAGCATGGTGATGAGCCACGGCAGCACCGCCTTGGTCAGTTCGGTAATGCCCAGCTTCGAGATGCCCGAGGCGACATAGAGATTGAGGCCGACCGGCGGATGGCAGAGGCCGACCTCCATGTTGACGTCGATCAGGATGCCGAAGTGGACCGGGTTGATGCCGAGCTGGACGGCGGCCGGGAAGAAGATCGGCGCCATGATGAGGATGATCGACGACGGGTCCATGAAGTTGCCGGCGCCGAGCAGGATCAGGTTGACGACGAAGAGGAACCCGGTCTGGCCGAGGTTCATGCTCAGCATCCATTCGGCGAGCCGGTGCGGCATGTTTTCGTTGGCCAGCACGAACGAAAACAGGACCGCGTTGGTGATGATATAGAGCAGCATCGCCGACATGTTGGCCGAATCGCGCAGCACCTTCGGCACGTCCTTCAGTCTGAGATCCTTGTAGACGAAGATCGCGACGAAGAAGGCGTACACCGCGGCCATCGCCGCCGCTTCGGTCGCCGTGAACGCGCCTGAATAGATGCCGCCGACGATGATGACGACGAGCATCAGGCCCCAGACGCTTTTCCTGAAGAACTGCAGCCGCTGCAGCCACGAC
>JAYVVB010000534.1:0-5793 GCA_043787455.1 Rhizobacter sp. | reverse complement strand
TCACGGTACTGGGCCAATTCGCCCTTGATCTTGCCAGCGACTTTTTTCATCGCCTTGGTCTGGGCTGCGGAGCCGACGCGGCTGACCGACAGACCGACGTTGATCGCCGGGCGCACGCCCTGATAGAACAAGCCGGTCTCGAGGAATATCTGCCCGTCGGTGATCGAGATCACGTTGGTCGGCACGAACGCCGAGACGTCGCCGGCCTGGGTCTCGATGATCGGCAGCGCGGTCAGCGAACCGGTCTTGCCCTTGACGGCGCCCTTCGTGAAGTCCTCGACGTACTTTTCGTTGACACGCGCGGCGCGCTCGAGCAGGCGCGAGTGGAGATAGAACACGTCGCCCGGATAGGCTTCGCGGCCCGGCGGCCGGCGCAGCAACAGGGACACCTGGCGATAGGCAACCGCCTGCTTGGACAGGTCGTCATAGACGATCAGCGCATCCTCGCCGCGGTCGCGGAAGTACTCGCCCATCGTGCAGCCCGAGTAGGCCGAGACGTACTGCATGGCCGCCGACTCGGCGGCCGTGGCGGCGACGACGATGGTGTAGTCCATCGCACCGCTCGCCTCGAGGGCGCGCACCACGTTCTTCACCGACGACGCCTTCTGGCCGATGGCGACATAGATGCAGGTCATGTCCTGACCCTTCTGGTTGATGATCGCGTCGATCGCCACCGCGGTCTTGCCCGTCTGGCGGTCGCCGATGATCAGCTCGCGCTGGCCGCGGCCGATCGGCACCATCGAGTCGATCGACTTCAGACCGGTCTGCATCGGCTGGCTCACGCTCTGACGCGCGATCACGCCGGGCGCGATCTTCTCGATCGGCGCCGATAGCTTGGCGTTGATCGGGCCCTTGCCGTCGATCGGCGCGCCCAGCGCGTTGACGACGCGTCCCTTCAACTCGGGTCCGATCGGCACTTCCAGAATGCGGCCCGTGCACTTGACGGTGTCGCCTTCGGAGATGTGCTCGTACTCGCCCAGGATCACGGCGCCCACCGAGTCGCGCTCGAGGTTGAGCGCCAGGCCGTAGGTGGCCGAGCCGTCGGGTGCGGCGGGGAACTCGAGCATCTCGCCCTGCATGGCTTCGGAGAGGCCGTGGACGCGGCAGATGCCGTCGGTCACCGAGACGACGGTGCCCTGGTTGCGGATGTCGGCCGAGAGGGCGAGCCCTTCGATGCGGCTCTTGATCAGCTCGGAAATTTCTGCGGGATTCAGTTGCATGTCGGGCTCCGGTCTGCGGTTTGGGCAGGCTGGTTGAAACTCAAGAAGAAGATGTCGATGCGAGGGGCTGGCGCGCCAAGTCAGGCTGCCGTCAACGCCGCCTTCATCTGGTCGAGGCGAGCGCGGATCGAGCTGTCGAGCACCTCGTCGCCGACGACGACGCGAACGCCGCCGATCAGTTCGGGCTTGACGACGACGTGAACGTCGAGGTTGCGCATGAAGCGTCGCTCCATCGCCGCCTTCACCTCGGCGACCTGTGCGTCGCTGATCGGGAAGGCGCTTTCGATCGTCGCCTGCGAGGTGCCGCTGCGCGCGTCGACGAGCGACTGGAACTGGGTCGCGATCTCGGGCAGCGCGGCGAGCCGGCCGTTGTCGATCACGGCGCGCAGCAGGTTCTTCGCCGGCTCGCCGAGCGGCGCGCCCGAGGGCGTGCGCGCGACGCCGGTGATCATGTCGAAAACCTGCGCCGGCAGAATCTTCGGGCTGTCGGCGAACTGGCGCAGCTGGGCGTTGGCGGCGACGTCGCCGAGAGCGCGGATCTCGCCGGCGAACGCGGACGCGTCGCCAGGACCTGCAGCTTTCAGGAGGGCCTCGGCGTAAGGCCGGGCGATGGTGGCGAGCTCGGCCATGGCCTTACAGCTGCGCTTTCAATTGACCGAGCAGGTCGGCGTGCGTCTTCGCATCGACCTCGCGGCGCAGGATCTGCTCGGCACCGCGCACGGCGAGAGCCGCGACCTGCTCGCGCAATGTCTCGCGCGCCTTGGTAGCTTCCTGCTCGGCTTCGGCGTGGGCCGCGGCGACGATCCTGGCGCCCTCTTCGCTCGCGCGCGACTTGGCCTCCTCGATCATCGACTGGGCCAGGCGCTCGGCGTCGGCGAGGCGCTGGGCGGCGTCGGTGCGTGCCGACGACAGCTCCTGCTCGATCCGCCTGTTGGCGGTCGCGAGCTCGGCCTTGGCCTTGTCGGCGGCCGAGAGGCCGTCGCGGATCTTGGCGGCGCGCTCGTCGAGGGCCTGCGCCATCGGCGGCCACACGAACTTCATCGTGAACCAGACGAGGAGCAGGAACACGATCAGCTGGATGATCAGGGTGGAGGTGATGCTCACGTCGAGACCTCGGCGGATGTGCGGAACAAGCGACCCTTCCCGGCGGCGAATAGGCTGCCGGGCTGGCGAATCACTTGGGGGCGATCTGGCTCAGCTGGGCCAGGAACGGATTGGCCGTCGTGTACCAGAGGGCGATACCCGTACCGATGATGAACGAGGCATCGATCAGGCCGAGCAGCAGGAACACCTTGGTTTGCAGCACGCCCATGAGCTCGGGCTGACGCGCGGCCGATTCCAGGTACTTGCTGCCCATGATGCCGACGCCGACGCAAGCACCGAGAGCGCCGAGACCGATGATGAGGCCGGCAGCGACGGCGACGAGACCGATGAGTTCCATGTTGACTCCAGAGTTGTTAGAGAGTGAGAGGGAAGGAAAACGAACGAAGGATCGGCTCAGTGCGAATCGTGCGCCTGGCCGATGTAGACCAGCGTCAGCATCATGAACACGAACGCCTGCAGCGTGATGATCAGGATGTGGAAGATGGCCCATGCCCAGCCCGCGCCGATCTGCAGCAAGGCCAGCAGGATGCCGCCCACCGACAGCGTGAAGGCGCCGCCGAGCAGCGCGATCAGCAGGAAGATCAGCTCGCCGGCGTACATGTTGCCGAACAGCCGCATGCCATGCGAGACGGTCTTCGACACGAATTCGACGAGCTGCATCGCGACGTTGGCGATCGAGAGCAGGATGAAGCCGACCCAGGTGAGCGGATTGGCCGTCATCTTGACCGTGCCGAACGGCGCGACGTAGAGCTCGTGCAGGAAGCCGCCGAGGCCCTTGATCTTCACGCTGTAGTACAGGGACAGGATCAGCACGCCGATCGAGAGCGCCATCGTGATCGAAAGGTCGGCGGTCGGCACGACGCGCAGGAAGGCATGCTCGGCGTTGTGCCCGGTCGCGCTGAATCCGAAGCCCCAGATCGCCGGCAGGATGTCGACCGGCAAGAGATCCATCGCATTGAGCAGAAAAATCCATACGAACACGATGAGCGCCAGCGGTGCAACGAGCTTTCGGCTCTCGGCGTTGTGGACGATGCCCTTGGCCTCGTTGTCGACGAGCTCGTAGAGGAACTCGACCGCGGCCTGGAAGCGACCCGGCACGCCGGAAGTCGCCTTGCGCGCCGCCAGCCACAGCACAAAGCAACCCAGCGCGCCGAGCAGCGCGGAAACGACGACCGAATCGAAATTGACGACCGAGAAGTCGACCAGGCCCTTTGGCTTGCCGGTGCCGAAATGGGTGAGGTGGTGAATGATGTATTCACCAGGGGTCTGGGCGTGTTCTTCTGCGGCCATCTCTTCAGTCCAGATCTCGTTTCGTCAACATCGCGTCGTCCGTGCGTCAGGCGCTGCGACCGCGCCAGAGCAGCGCGAACCAGTACGACTGGAGGCACAGCACCATCGATGCCAGCAGCGCCGGCCAGACGAGCCCCGGCACGATGCGGGCGGCCAGCACGAGCATGGCCACCGATACCGCGATCTTCACGAACCCCCATCCCATCATGCTCACCGCGCTCACGACCGGCGACAGCGTCGACAGCCGGCTGGTCGTGCCGCGCGCCATCAGTGCGCCCGGAATGACGACCACTGCCGCTCCGTACCACGCCGACACCGCCGCCATCTCGCCTGCAATCGCCCAGGCGACCGCGCCGATGAACGCACCGAGCGCCATCTGCGCGGCGACGACGTGCCAGGGCGATAGCACCGGGTAGCTATGCCGGAACGCGTCGGCTTCGGCCCGGCTCAGGCGCCGAAACGGCGGCTCGTCACTCTCGCCTTCGCTCCAGTCCTTGAAGCCCCGAACCGGCAGCGCGCGTCCTTCGTCACGGGAGACCGCGTCGAACGAGGGGCGCGGCAGGGCGACTTTCAGCACAGCCAAAGATTATACGTATAAGCCCGCACTCTTCGACCCCGGGGCGATGGCGAGCGGCGAGACGCGACGCTTCCCGCGCCGCGCGCCCTGAGGTCGATCGGACCAGCGCTGAATGGCATCGTCGGCCGGCGGTCACAGCACCGTCACGTCGAGCTTCATCCAGGCCTCGAGGGTCGCGCCCGACGCGAGCGCGACCAGGCCGTGCGCGGCCGGGTCGGCCATGTGGATCGCGTTGCTGACATGGCTCACCGGCTCGACGCAGAAGAAGTCGCGATCGGGTGGCGTGTAGACGACGAGGTAGGGCAGCGACGACGACAGCTGGAGCGAGAAGCGCTCGTCGCGGATCCGCGCGGGGCCGCGCCAGCCCTCGAAGCAGTTGTCGAAATCGAGGTGCGAGAGGTCGCTGTCGATGCCGTGCTGCGCGACCTTCCTCGTCGGCAGCATGGTCGCGTCGGTGTCCCAGCGGTCCGAGAGCTCGACGTGCAGTCGGCTCCTCGAGCGGCGCGCGAAATAGGGATGCCAGCCGAGCCCGACCGGCTGATCGCCCTCGGCGTCGTTGGTGAACTGCAGGCGCGCGCTGAACGACTCGGGGCTGAGCGAGAAATACTGTCGCGCCGTGAACGCGAACGGCCAGTCGGCGTCGCCGCCGTGCTTCAGCTCGAGCACGACCTCGAGCACGCTCGACGAGACGATGGTCCAGGGACGAAGCCAGCCGATGCCGTGCAGCGAATGGGGCGAGTCGTCGAAGTTGGGCCGCGTCGTGTGGTCGTGGCCGCGCCAGCGGAAGCGCCGGTAGCCGAGACGGTTCGAGTACGGCAGGAGTGGATACATCGCCGACTGGCGTGCCCGCTCGAGGCGCGCCGGCTCGGTCGAGCGCAGGATCGGCGTCTCCCGATGCCAGAGGCCTGCGACCGAGCCGCCGAGGTCGGGTCGCACCGCCAGGCGCAGTGCGCCGACGTGCAGCTCGAAGGTCGCGCCTGCGGCGTCCGTCGCCTGCGTGCGGATGTCGTTCATTTGAGTTCCGCTTTCAAGTAGTGGGCACCGGCGATCGGATTGAAGTAGTAGGGAGGGATCTCGACGAAGCCGAGCGACGAGTACAGCTCGCGTGCCGCTTCCATGTCGTCGAGCGTGTCGAGGAGCATCGCCGAGTAGCCGAGGCTGCGGGCCTCGTCGAGCAGCGCCTGGGCGAGGATCCTGCCGAGGCCGACGCCGCGACAGCTGTCGCGCACGTAGAGCCGCTTCATCTCGCAGGCATTGGCGTAGTCGGCGTCGGTGAGCAGCCTGAGCGCGCCGCAGCCGGCGAGCTCGCCGTCGACGTAGGCGACGAGGAGCTGGCCGCCGGGCGCGGCGTATTCGCCCGGCAGCGAGGCGAGCTCGGCCTCGAAATTCTGGAAGCAGAGATCGACGTCGAGGCTGGCCGCGTATTCGCGGAAGATCCGCACCGCATCGGCGAGATCTTCCGGCGAAGTCGGTCGGCGCAACTCGATGCGGGGCGGTCCTGCGGACATGGCGATGGAGGTGCGGCGTCCTTGCTGTTCGGATCGCGACAATAACCGCAACCGTGCCCGAATCCGGGGGCTTCGCAGTGACGCTACCATCGGC
>JAYVVB010000533.1:0-3087 GCA_043787455.1 Rhizobacter sp. | reverse complement strand
CGGGACGTGCACCTGGCAGCTGCGCAGCTGCGCGAGGGCGGCTGCGCGGCCGATGAACGGCGGCAGTGCGGCGACGAGCGCCGAACACGGCGCGGCGGGCAGGGCCGTGCCAAGGGCGGGCGACCGTGCCTCGCCGGCCTCGTCGACGATGCCGACGCCGACGAAGCGATAGCCGCGCCGCGCCACGGTTTCGATGTAGCGGGGCCGGCGCGAGTCGTCCGCGAGGGCGGTTCGGATCGCGTTGACGGCTGTCTTCAGCACGGACTCGCTGACGAAGCGGCGTCCCCACACCGCATCGAGCAGCTCGTCCTTCGTGACCAGAAGGCCGGGTCGGCCCGCAAGGTGGCAGAGAACCGCGAATGCCTTGGGCGCGAGGTCAACGATGCGCGCGCCTTGCGTCAGCCGAGCGTTGGCGGGTTCGAGGCAAAAAGGGCCGAAGCGCAGCACCACGGGGCTCGCCGCTGACGCGGCCGCACCCTCTTCGTTGACCACGCGGGCTCCCAGGACAAGACCGAAACAAGACGGTTTCCTGACGACTCGCGCCGACACCGTCCCTAGAGTGGCGACCTGCCGAATGACAAGTGAAGGCGCTCCCCGGCGCGAAGGATATCGGAAGCCCCATGGACGACTCATTGCCGACGACCGACCCGTTGCCGCTCGATCGCACTTTCGTGGTCAAGCTGCACCGCGACGCACGCCTGCGGAGCGGCGAGCTGCGCGGCCGGCTGCTGCACGTGATGAGTGACGAACGGGTCGACTTCGACTCCGCGGGCGATCTGGCCCGCGCGCTCGCGACGCTGGTCCTGGCGAGCCTTCCTCACATCGACACGCCGGCCGCGTTCACCGACGCGAGCTGCTGAACCTGCTCTTCCGAATCACACCCCAGAGGATCTTTCGATGACCTTTCGCCCTGTTCTGAACGTTTCCGCCGCCGCGCTCGCCGTCGCCGCCCTCTTCGCGTCGCCGCTGGCACACGCCGACATCGTGTTCTCGTCGGCCTCGATCACCGATCACGGCAGCTACATCACCGACACGGTCGGCCACCTCGACTGGTACAAGTTCAGCAACCCGACCAACACGCTCGACATCTCGTTCGATGCCGCGATCGCCCAGTTCGCGCCGCTCGGTTGGGGCGCTGCCAGCCTGGCCCAGGTGCAGGGGCTGGAGTCGCAGTTCGGCTGGACTGCCGACACGCCCGACACCGGATTCAACGTCAACTATTCGCTCACTGGCGCGATGGCGGAGCTGCTCGGCTACACGAACCAGCTTTTCACGTTCGGCATCGGCTTCGAGAGCTTCGAGGTCCTTCAAATCCGTGCCTTGACGTCGGAGGCCTTCTTCTCGCTCCCCGACTTCGCCGGACCATTTCAGCAAGCCACGCTGTCCGAGTACTTCCAGACCACCGACGCTCACAACCAGGTCTTCTTCACCGGCGACCATGTGCTGGGCGACGACGGCTCCACGCTGCACAGCCTGGCCGAGGTCGGCACCGGCACATGGCTCGTCCGCAACTCGTCGACGATCGGCGACGGCTGCGTCGGCGTGTCGGCCGCGGCCTGCGGCATCCCGCCCGTGCCCGAGCCGGAGACCTGGGCACTGACCTGTCTCGGTCTCGTGGGCCTGTTCATCCGTCGGCGGAGATCGCGCGACTAGTCGACGAGCATCGGCAGTACGGCCCTGCCTATGATCGGCGTATGGGGCCTCTCTGCGGATTGCGCGTGCTCGAGTTCGAAGCCATCGGCCCGGGACCCTTCGCCGGCATGATGCTCGCGGACATGGGCGCCGACATCCTGCTGGTGGACAGAGCGACGTCTTCCGACCTCGGATTCGTGGTCGACCGTCGCTACGACGTCATGTTGCGGGGTCGCCGCTCGGTGACCCTCGACCTGAAGCGGCAAGACTCCGTCGACGCCGCGCTTCGGCTCGCGGAGAAGGCCGACGCGATCATCGAGGGCTTCCGGCCCGGCGTGATGGAGCGGCTCGGTCTGGGTCCCGACGCGATGCTCGCGCGCAACCCGCGCCTAGTCTACGGTCGCATGACCGGGTGGGGCCAGGACGGTCCGCTCGCCGCGCGCGCCGGCCACGACATCGACTACATCGCGCTGTCCGGCGTGCTGCACGCGATCGGCCGTGCCGGCGAGGCACCAGTTCCGCCGCTCAATCTCGTCGGCGACTTTGGCGGCGGCGGCATGTTGCTGGCGTTCGGCATCGCCTGCGGCGTGATCGAGGCGAGGACCAGCGGCCGCGGCCAGGTCGTCGATGCGGCGATGATCGACGGCGCGGCGGTCCTCTCGACGATGTTCGCGGGACTCTCGGCGGCGGGCCAGTGGGGCGAGACGCGCGGCGCCAACGTGCTCGACTCGGGCGCACCGTGGTACGACACCTACGAGACGAGCGACGGCAAGCACGTCGCCGTCGGCGCGATCGAGCCGAAGTTCTTCGCCGAGCTGATCGCGCGGCTCGGCCTCGACGCATCGCTGCTCGCGGAGCAGAACGATCGCGCGGCATGGCCGCGACTGCGCGCGCAGCTGATCGCTCGCTTCAAGGAGGGCACCCGCGACCAATGGGTCGCTGCCTTCGAAGGCTCCGACGCGTGCCTCGCACCGGTCCTGACCTTCGCCGAGTCGCGCGCCCACCCGCACGTCGTCGCGCGCTCGGGCAGCGTCTCGCTCGGCGGCGTCGATCAGCCCGCACCGGCACCGCGATTCGCGCGCACGCCCGGCGCGGCGCGCACGCCGCCGCCCGAGCGCGGACATGGGGGCGCCGACGCATTGCGCGACTGGGGCTTCACCTCGTCGGACATCGATGCGCTGTCGGCGCTGGGAGTCGGCTTCGCGACCTAGCTGTAGTTTCTCAGCACGTTATCCCCCTCGAAGCCCAAGCGGGTGATGGGAGGGCGGTGTGAGACGGCGGAGTGGGGACGCTGGAAGTTGTAGTGATACGCCCGGCAGTGGTTGCACGACCACAAGCTGCTCATGCTGCGAGATCGAGACATCCGCGCCCTGGCAGCGGCTGCCTTGGCCGATCTCCAGCGCGAGACGGCCGCTTCCATCCGCGCAACGGTGCCAGCATCGACGCTCAAGCGCT
>JAYVVB010000532.1:0-2763 GCA_043787455.1 Rhizobacter sp. | reverse complement strand
TGACCTTGGCGCGGTTGCCGCCGAGCGGCTCGACGTTGATGGCTTTGGGTTTCAGCAGATTCGTTTGCATGGAAGTCCTGTTCCTCTCAATACCCTCGGCTCGTTAAACCGATAAGGCTGATGGACTGCGCCGGGCTTGTTGAATGGCTCCGCTGCCGGCAAACGGAGCAAAAGAAAAACCGAGAAGGGGTGACGGCAAAGCCGGCACCCCGCTGTCCGTCCGGTACTCGCTATCGCGAGTACAGCTCCACGATGAGCGCTTCCTTGATGTCAGCGCCAAACTCGTCGCGATCGGGCGGCTTCTTGAAGACGCCTTCGAGCTTGGCACTGTCGACCTGCACCCAGGCCGCCATGCCCTGACCTTCGGCGAGCTTGACGGCGTCGGTGATGCGCAGCTGCGTCTTCGACTTGTCGCGCACGGCGACGGCGTCGCCGGCCTTCACCGAGTACGAGGCGATGTCGACGACACCGCCGTTGACGGTGATCGCGCGGTGCGAGACGAGCTGGCGCGCTTCCGCCCGCGTCGAGCCGAAGCCCATGCGGTAGACGACGTTGTCGAGGCGCGATTCGAGCAGGACGAGCAGGTTCGCGCCGGTGTTGCCCTTGCGCCGCTCGGCTTCGGCGAAGTAGCGTCGGAACTGGCGCTCGAGGACGCCGTACATGCGCTTGACCTTCTGCTTCTCGCGCAGCTGGATGCCGTAGTCGGAGGTGCGGCTGCCCGAGGTGCGGCCATGCTGGCCGGGCTTCGAGTCGAACTTCGACTTGTCGCCGATCGGGCGACGCGCGCTCTTCAGGAAGAGGTCGGTCGCTTCACGACGGGAAAGTTTGGCCTTGGGGCCGAGATAGCGTGCCACGTGGTTTCCTTTGGATCATCTGACGCGGCAAGATCCTGCGAGCAGGGTCTCCGCGCGAGTCTGGCGAGTGTTGTTCTAGGGCGCTCAGACGGTGGTCTTGACTCCCTCTCCCGCCTTCGGGAGAGGGCTGGGTGAGGGCACTTCCCTCTCAAATACGACGGCGCTTCTGCGGCCGGCAGCCGTTGTGCGGCACCGGCGTCACGTCGGAAATCGAGTTGATGCGGATGCCGAGCGAGGCCAGCGCGCGCACCGACGACTCGCGGCCCGGGCCGGGGCCCTTGATACGCACGTCGAGCGTCTTGATGCCTTGGTCCTGCGCGGCGCGGCCGGCCGTCTCGGCGGCGACCTGCGCGGCGAACGGCGTCGACTTGCGCGAGCCCTTGAAGCCCTGGCCGCCGCTCGACGCCCACGCGAGGGCAGCACCCTGGCGATCGCAGATCGTGATGATGGTGTTGTTGAACGAAGCGTGGACGTGCGCGATGCCGTCGGCGACGTTTTTGCGGACTTTCTTGCGCACGCGCTGTGCGGCGGTGCTGACGGGAGGCTTAGCCATGCTGCTGACCTTTGTTCGAACGGTTCCTGGAGGCGAAGACGCTGCCGATCACTTCTTGACGAGCGCGCCGCTCTTGCGCGGGCCCTTTCGGGTGCGCGCATTGGTCTTGGTGCGCTGGCCGCGCACCGGCAGGCCGCGACGATGGCGAAAGCCTCGATAGCACCCGAGGTCCATCAGCCGCTTGATGTTGATCGACATCTCGCGGCGCAGATCGCCCTCGATCGGCAGGCGCCCGATCTCCTCGCGAATGCGCTCGAGATCGGTGTCGCTCAGATCCTTCACCTTGCGGTCGAACGGGACGTTCGCGGCGGTGCAGATCTTCTGCGCCGTTGAGCGACCGATGCCGTAGATCGACGTCAGGCCGATCTCGGCGTGCTTGTGAGGCGGGATGTTGATGCCGGCAATGCGTGCCATGTGTCTTCCTGATTAGCCTTGACGCTGTTTGTGACGCGGGTCCGTGCAGATGACGCGCACGACGCCCTTGCGCCGGATCACCTTGCAATGGCGGCACATCTTCTTGACCGATGCTGCGACTTTCATCTACTTTTCCTCTTTCTCACTTGGCGCGGAACACGATGCGTGCCCGGCTCAGGTCGTACGGCGTCAACTCGACCGTGACCTTGTCTCCCGGGAGGATGCGGATGTAGTGCATCCGCATCTTTCCCGAGATATGCCCCAGCACGACATGGCCGTTTTCCAGCTTCACACGGAACGTGGCGTTGGGCAGATTCTCGAGAATCTCGCCCTGCATCTGAATGACATCGTCTTTCGCCATGCGTTCCGCGTCGGGGGTCCTTCGTTCGATCGTCGTTGGGGTGTTGCGGGAGCGAGCCTCAGCTCGCCTTGAAATTGGCCTTCTTCAGCAGCGACTCGTACTGCTGGCTCATCACGTAGCTCTGCACCTGCGCCCAGAAGTCCATCGTCACGACGACGATGATCAAAAGAGACGTGCCGCCGAAGTAGAACGGCACGTTGTATTTGAGGACGAGAAACTCCGGAAGCAAGCACACCGCCGTGATGTAGATCGCGCCGGCGAGCGTCAGACGGGAGAGGATCCGGTCGATGTGACGCGCCGTCTGGTCGCCCGGACGGATGCCCGGGATGAAGGCACCGCTCTTCTTCAGGTTGTCGGCCGTCTCCCGGCTGTTGAAGACGAGCGCGGTGTAGAAAAAGCAGAAGAAGACGATCGCCGCGGCATAGAGCATCACATAAATCGGCTGGCCTGGGGCGAGCAGCGACGCCAGGTCCTTCAGCCAACGCAGGCTGTCGCCGGTCGCGAACCAGCTCACCGCCGTCGTCGGCAGCAGGATGATCGACGAGGCGAAGATCGGCGGGATCACGCCTGACATGTTCAGC
>JAYVVB010000531.1:0-7717 GCA_043787455.1 Rhizobacter sp. | reverse complement strand
AAGCGTATGCGGGCGGGATGGCCGGTCCCATGAGGCGAGACCCCTAGACACCGTCAGTAGCGTCCTACAAGGGTCGCTCAGGCCACGAGCGTGAGGGCGCCCTGGTAAAGGCCGAGCAGCAGCGCGCTGACGCCGACGTTGGCGACGACGTGACGGCCGCCTTGGCCCATGCCGAGACCGAGGCGCGTGCCGACGCAGCCCCAGACGCTCATCACCAGCAAGGCGCCGGCATCGCCGGCGTCGAGGCCATGGCCGCTGGCGTGGGCGATGCCGATCGCAGCGATCCACAGGCCCAAGGCCATCACTGTCGCGGCGGTGAATTCGTTGAACGACGGTCTGCGCAACTCGATACCGAAAATCTTCATGGCGAATCAGGGGAGAAGAGATGGAAAAGGGCAGACCCTGAGGTTAGGGGGGGTGCCGCCATGAGTTGACCAGATCAGCGGGCCGCGGGGGCCTCAGTTCCGGGGATCACACAGGCTTTGAATTTCCTTCGCGCAGCGGCGCGATCGTTCGCGGCGGCGCCCAACTTTCGGCGCAAACCCTCGAACAAGGCACACCCATGGCAAGCTCCCGTCGCTTTCCCCTGATCGGCAAATCGCTCGCTCGCGGCCGTGCTCGTCGCGCTCGTCCTCGCCCTGGAATCGGTGAGCGGCGTCGTCGCGGAGCGCGCCGGTCGATTGCGCGAAGCCGAGCGCAGCGTCGCGGCGAGCCTGGCGTCGGCGCAGACGCTCGTCGGGCCGGTGCTCGCGCGAACGACGGTCTCGCGCTCGTGCCGCAGGCGCAGCACGCGGGCTCGCGCTTGCAATGCGACGCGCCGACGCTCTTCGTCGCTCTCGGCGATTCGCGCGGCGTGCGCAGCGCGGTGGTGCAGATCGACGGCGTCGTCGTGCCGGTGCTGGCCGGTACCGGCCACGCCGCCCATCCGCGCGGCTTCCGCGCCGACGTGGCCGAGGCATTCGCCGGCGCGCGCCGGCCGCTCCATGCCGAAGTGGGCCTCGAGCTCGTCGGCACCGGCGATCTCGCTTTTGCACCGGTCGGCGCGAGCACGCGGGTGACGCTCGCATCCGACTGGCCGCATCCTTCGTTCGGCGGCCGCTTGCTGCCGCTCGAGCGCAAGGTCGGCGACACCGGATTCACGGCGCGCTGGCAGCTCAACGCCCTGGCCACGTCCGCGCCGCAAGCGACCTTTGCAGGCGCACCGGCGTGCCGCCTCGACGACAACGTCGGTGACGCCGGACTCGCGGACGACCGTCGGCGCGGAGCCTGCGTCGAGACCTTCGGCGTCGCCTTCATGGACCCGGTCAGCCCCTACGTGCTGAGCGACCGGGCGACCAAGTACGGCCTCCTCTTCATCACCCTCACCTTCGTCGGCGTCGGCGCGGTCGAGGTGAAGCGGCGGTGCGCGCCCATCCGATCCAGTTCCTGCTCGTCGGCTCGGCGCTCGCGGTCTTCTTCCTGTTGCTCGTGAGCTTGTCGGAGCACGTCGCCTTCGCCGTCGCCTATCTCGCCGCGGCGGCTTCGTGCACGGCATTGCTGACGTTCTATGGCTCGTTCGTGCTCCGCGGCAGCCGCGCCGGCGCTCTCTTCGGCGCGGCGATCGCGACCGTCTACGCCGCCCTCTACGCGCTGCTGCAGCTCGAGCAGACCGCGCTCCTGCTCGGCTCGATCATGCTGTCCGCCGTGCTTGCCACGATGATGATCGCGACCCGGCACGTCGACTGGTACCGGCTCTTCGAGAGGATGCGCGCCGACAGCGGCGCGAGCAGCACGGCCGCAGCACCCGAGGCGGCCGGATGATCGACGATCGCTTCAGCGCAGCGGCTTGCTGCGACAGATTGGGCTCGCCACAATGGCGCAGGATCGCGGTGCGCACCTCGTCGCACAGCGCGATCGCGTCGGCCCAGTCGCTACCGCGCTTCGCGTCGAGCCGGCAGGGCCGTGCAATGATCGGCGCCCATGCAGCAGCCCGTCCCGCCGACGTCGTCCGCGTACGCCAACGCGTCGACGTGGCTCGGCCGGGGTCTGCTCTTCGTCGCCATCGTCTTCCTGCTCGAACAGGCGCGGCCGTTGCTGCTGCCGTTGGCGATCGCCGTCGTCTTCACCTTCGTGCTCTCCGCGCCGGTGCGCGCGCTGCGGCGCATCGGCGTCCACGAGTACGTCGGCTCGTTGCTTGTGATCGGCGCGGTCCTGGCCGCGGTCGTCGTGCTCGGCATGGTGATCGCGGCGCCGGCGGCGGCCTGGTGGGCGCGCGCACCGATCGTCGTCCATGAGCTGAGCGAAGCAGTGCAGCGCTGGCGCGACGCGCTCTTCCCCTATGCGCTGCCGGCGTCGCTGGCGCGGCCGGCGCAAGCCGCCGCGGTCGCCGACCCGCTCAACGAACGTCTGGCGAGCGAAGGCTGGACTTTCACCCGGCTCGCGATCGGCGAGACGATCTCGTTCGCGCTCTCGGCGTCGGCAACGGTGATCCTGCTGTATTTTCTCCTCGCCTCCGAGCGCTGGCTCGTCATGCGTGCCGCCGCCGCGATTCCGCGCTCGCGGGCACGCGCCCTCGTGCTGTCTGGATTTCGGCAGGCCGAGCGCGACATCGGCCTCTTCATCAGCACGATGAGCCTGGTCAACGTCGCCCTCGGCATCGCGACCGGGCTCGCGCTTTGGGCGATCGGTCTTCCCAACCCCGTGCTCTGGGCGACGACGACGGCGGTGCTCGCCTTCATCCCCTACCTCGGCCCGCTCCTCATCACGGCGCTGCTCCTGCTCGCCGGCAGCGTCGCCTTCGGCACCGGCGTGGCCATGCTCGGCCCGCCGGCGGCCTTCCTCGTCCTGCACGGCGTCGAGGCCAACTTCCTGAGCCCGATGATCATGGGTCATCGACTGCGCCTGCAGCCGGTGTTCGTGTTCCTCGCCGTGATGACCCTGGGATGGCTTTGGGGCATCGCCGGCGCCTTCCTCGCCGTGCCCGTGCTCCTCGGCGTTCGCGCGATCTGCAAGCGGGTGCGGTCGCTGCGTCTGGTGTGCGCCTTTCTCCAGGGCGACTGAAGAAAGCGACCGCCGACGACGTCGCCGCGCGGCATCTTTACGTCGCGACATCCGGGTGTCACGGCCGTGACCGAGCATCACGCCGACATGCGGCGGCGTCCTACGGTCTTTTTGCACGACGATTGCCAAAATGTCTTGACGGTCGCCTTCTCGCCCACTTCATGCGAATCGCTTACGTCACTGAAACCTATCCTCCCGAGTTGAACGGCGTGTCGCTCACGGTCGAGCGCACGGTCCGTTTCCTGCGCGCGCAGGGCCATCTCGTCGAGCTGATCCGGCCGCGCCAGCCGGGCGAAGCCGCGCTCGACGCCGACGACGAGTTGCGCACCGCAGGCTGCGCCATTCCGGTCTATCGCGAGCTGCGCTTCGGCCTTTCGCGCGTCGGTCCGCTGGTACGCCGTTTCCAGCGCACGCGGCCCGACATCGTTCACCTGGCGACGCCCGGGCCGCTCGGCTGGGCCGCGCTCGCCGCGGCGCGCGCGCTCGGCATCGCGACCACGTCGGACTTCCGCACCAACTTCCACCAGTACAGCCGCTACTACCGGATCGCCTTTCTCGCGGGCCCCGTGCTCGGGCTGCTGCGTCGCTTTCACAACCTCACCCGGCTGACGTTCGTGCCGACGCGCGGCGCGGTCGCCGAGCTGGGCGCGGCGGGCTTCCATCACCTCACCGCCGTTGGCCGCGGCGTCGACAGCGTGCGCTTCTCGCCTTCGCTGCGCAGCGACGGGCTGCGCGCGCGCTGGCAGGCCGGCACAGCGCCGGTGCTGCTGATGGTGGGCCGCGTCGCATCCGAAAAGAACGTCGAGCTCGGCCTGCGGGCATTCGAGCGCGCGCGCGCCGTCCGGCCGGGGACGCAGATGATCGTCGTCGGCGACGGCCCGGCGAGGGCCGCGCTCGAGAAGGCCCATCCCGACGCGCGCTTCGTCGGCGTCCGGCGTGGCGCCGAGCTCGCGGCGTACTACGCCTCGGCCGACATCTTCCTCTTTCCGTCGCTCTCCGACACCTTCGGCAACGTCGTCATGGAGGCGCTCGCGTCGGGCCTGCCCGTCGTCGCCTTCGACACGGCCGCGCCGTCCGAGCACGTCGTCGACCGGGTCAGCGGCCGGCTCGCAAAACCCGGCGACGAGCACGCCTTCATCGCCGCGGCGGCCGACATCGTCGACCGCAGCTATGACCTTGCGCCGATGCGCGCCGCCGCCGTGCTCGCCGCAAAACGCGCGACCTGGCCGGAAGTGCTCGGCCGATTCGAAGCCCGCCTCGCGGACACCCTCCATGCGCCCGAAGCGTCCTCCGCACACATCGCTGTCGTGGCCTGAACAGCAGCTGCTCTGGGCCGAGCGGGAGCGCTCGTTCGCGCTCTGGATGCACGGCGCGGCGACGCGGCGGTGGGTCGTGCGCGTCTTCGGCACGGTCAGCCGCGTCGGCGACGGCTGGCTCTGGTACGCGATCATTGCCTGCCTGCCGTGGGCCGGCGGCCCCTCGGGCGCCTCTGCGGCGGTGCGCATGATCTGCATCGGTGCCGTCGACCTCGTGGTCTACCGGATCATCAAGCGCTGGATCGCGCGACCGCGCCCCTATCGCACCTGTCCCGGTATCCGCGCCTGCACCGAGACCCTCGACGAGTTCAGCTTCCCGAGCGGGCACACGCTGCACTCGGTGGCGTTCAGCCTGATCCTGACGGTGTACTACCCGATGTTTGCGCTTTTCGTCTGGCCGTTCACGATTCTGATCGCGGTCTCGCGCATCGTCCTTGGCCTGCACTACCCGAGCGACGTGATCGTCGGCGCGGTGATCGGCGCGATTACCGCCGCCGTCAGCTTTAATCTGCTGTAGTCGTCTTCCACTCGGTGGTGCGGCCGGTCCCGGTCGGCCGCGTGCGGCGAATGAACTCGGCAACTGTCGCGGGCTGCCTTGTCCTCAGGGCGCGCTCGAGGATGAGCTGCCACGACTTGCGGACGGCCGTGAAGTCGGCGTCGCGCGGATGGAGCTCGAGGCGCAGCATCGGGTTGTTCCGCTCGCTGACCGCGACCATCGCGTTCCACGCTACGGACAGGCTGCGGCGCCAGCCGCGCGAGGTGCTGTAGACGACGCTCTGGCTCAGGACCGCATCGCGGCTGGGCAGGTGGATCAGCTGGCGCAGCGTCGCCGTGTACTCGAATGGCCGCTCGATGATCGCCGACCACGCGCCCGGGCCGATCAGCCACGCCGGCGCGACGAAACCCGCCAGCGGCCATCGGTTCTTCGCGAACCATTCGATGCCGATGTCGATCCGCTGCAGCGCCTCGCCGCGCGAGATTGCCCAGAACTCGCCTTCGCCGCGGGTGTAGTGCGAGCGCCGGAGTGAGTCGCGCCAGTTCGCCGGCACGCCCGTGTCGCGGTGCGTGAGACCGTGCAGGGCGAGCTCGTCGCCGCGGCTCGCGCGTTCACCGAGCCAGGCCTCGAACTGCGGCGTCGCCGGATCGTCGTGATAGCGCGGCACCGCGAGCAAGGTCAGCGGCACGTCGCCGGCGACGTCGCGCACCGCCGCGAGCGTGCGCAGGCAGGCCGAGCGCGTCGCCGGCGCGGCGTCGTGCAGGACGATGCAGATCGTCCGTCCGCCGAAAGCGTCGGCGCTTGCGTCGGTCATCGCCGCCAGGCTCCGGCGGCACTCGCAGCCGGCGCCGCGACGACGCTCTCGCCGGCAATGAGGCGCAGGTAGTGCGCGATCAGGCCCGGCAGCACGTGCTGCCAGTCGCTCGCCTCGGCGCGGCGGCGCGCGGCGCGCGAGCGCGCGTGCCAGTCGCCTTCGAACAGCGCGGCGACACCGGCCGCGAACGACGCCGGCGAAGCGTCGGCGACGGCGACGCCGTGGTCAGGGTCGACGAGCTCGCCGAGTCCCTCGGCGTCGCGGACGACGATCGGCAGACCCGCCGCCATCGCCTCGAGCGCCGAGAGGCCGAAGGTCTCCTGGTCGCCGGCGTGCACGAAGGCATCGGCGCTGGCGAGCGCGGTGGCCAGCGCTGCGGTCGATGCGATGAAGGGCACGACGACCACGCGCGGTCCGGGCGGGGGCGGTGTCGGTCCGGCGCCGATCGCGAGCAGTGTGTACGGCGCGCCGAGGCGTCTCACGGCTTCGGCGATGACGTCGAGGTGCTTCTCGGGCGCGAACCGGCCGGCGTAGACGAGCAGCCTCGCACTCGCCTCGATGCCGTGCCGCTCGCGCCACGTCGGGTCGCGCTTCGAAGGATGAAAGACGCTGCTGTCGACGCCGAGCGGCTGGCAGGCGACGCGGGCGATGCCCCAGTCGCGCAGATGCGCGGTCATGCTCAGGCTCGGCGCGAGGACGAGGTCGAAGCCGCGATAGACATGATGCGCATAGCGCTCGGCGACGCGCGCCGCGGCGGCGCCGAAGCGTCGTCCTGCGGCGAGGCCTGCGAGCGCGACGATGTTCGAATGGCAATAGGCGACGGTCGGCACGCCGAGCGACCCGGCTGCGTCTAGCGCGCCCCAGGCGACGCGATACGGATCGCCGGCCTCGATCACGTCGGGCGCGAGTGCGACGAGCGTGCGCGCGATCGCGGCGCGGCGGACGGGCAGCCGGTAGCCGCCGCTTCCCGGCAGCGGCAGCGACGGCAGCGCGACCGCGGCCGCATCGCCGCCGACGACGCGCGGCACGGTGATCGTGTGCCGCCAGCGTGCCTGGCCGGCGAGCCAGTCGTGCTTGGTTTGCAGGTAGCGGCGAACGCCACCGCCGGTCGGACTCCAGAACATCGTCGTGTCGACGAGGTGGAGCGGCTCGCTCATCGTGATCGGACCTCGGCCGGGACAGCTCCGGCGCGCGCCGATTGTGCCCAAGCCCGGGGTGCTCGACGCGAACCGCGTTGCTCGACCCGCGCCCTCTGCGGGCATGTGCCTTGCCCCGCTCGGCCCATGCAACGCGCCTCGACCCGGATGAACGATGAACGCCCGTCGACCTCGCACGCGTGGCGAACGCCGCTGCGCGCGGCGCTGGCCGCGACCTTCCTGCTCGTCGCCGCGTGCGACAGGACACCCGACCGTGCGCCGCCGCCGGTCGTCGTGCTGCCGTCGAGCGCGATGGCGAGCGCCGCGGACGGCGGCGGCTCGATGGCGATTACCCCGAGCGATGTGCGCGCGCCGGGCAACGTCGGCGTTCTGACCCTGCCGACCGATCCGACGGTGCCGGCGCCGAGCGCGAGCGTGCCGCTGTCCGTCGGCGTGCCGCCGCCGGACACGTCGGCGAGCGGACCGGCCGCGACGAGCATCGGGCCGACATCGACGACGTCGCCGAGCGATGCGCAACCGCGGAGCGTATCGCCGGGGAGCAAGCAATGAGCCCTGCGCCGCGCAAGACCAAGCCCGCCTGCCAAGGCGACCGCCGTCGAGGCGATGGCGCGCAAGCAGCGCCGCATCCAGCGCGAGCATGACCGGCGCGACGCGAACCGGAAAGACGACAGCGACGAAGAGAGTCAAAAGAAGCCCGAGGAGCTATCGCCGGCCTACGTGTTCCTGGCCGCGCCGGCGTGCGCCGGCTACACCACTGGCATCGTGCTGCCGGTGACGGGCAGCGTCGTTGCGATCCGATCGCTGCGACTCAGGCCGAGGCGCTTCAGCGCCTTCGCGGTGGTCTGCTTCGTCTTCGCGTAGTCGTGCCACGGATCGCCGCGCTCCTCGATGCGCT
>JAYVVB010000530.1:0-3620 GCA_043787455.1 Rhizobacter sp. | reverse complement strand
GCAACCTGCTCGGCCCGGTCGTCGCGGGCGCCGTGTTCGATCGCACCGGCAGCTATGTCCCCGTCATCTGGGCCTGCGTGATCCTGTCGACGTGCTCTGCGATCGCCTCGGCGCAATTGCTGCGCGACCGCCGGCCTCTCTACTGAGCATAGCGAACGCGATAGATCGCCCCGGCCAGGTCATCGCTGACGAGCAATGAGCCGTCGGGCAGCGGCATCACATCGGCCGGTCGACCCCACACCGTTTCGCGGCCGCTGCCGTCGACCTGAAGGAAGCCCTGCAGGAACGGCTCGGGCGGGCTCGCGTGTCCCTGACCGTCGACGGCGACGCGAGCGACCAGGTAGCCGCTCTTCCTGCTCCGGTTCCATGAACCGTGCTCGGCGATGAAGATGTTGCCGCGATATGCCGGAGGGAACTGCGTGCCGGCGTAGAAGCGCATGCCGAGCGCCGCGACATGGGCGCCGAGCAGCGCCGCCGGGGCCGTGAGCTCGCTGCACGCGCGCTGCTTGCCGAACTGCGGATCGGGCGAGTCGCCCTGGTGGCAGAACGGAAAGCCGAAGTGCTCGCCCGCGCGACTCACGTGGTTGAGCTCGTCGGCGGGCAGGTCGTCGCCGAGGAGGTCGCGGCCGTTGTCGGTGAACCAGAGCGAGCGGTCGGCCGGGTTCCAGTCGAAGCCGACCGAGTTGCGGACGCCGCGCGCGACGGTCTCGATCGCACCGCCGTCGACGCTCATCCGTTGGATGACACCGTGGCGATTGTCGGGCAGGCAGATGTTGCACGGCGCGCCGACCGACACGTAGAGCTTGCCGTCGGGCCCGAAGGCGATGAAGCGCCGGCCGTGGTGGATGTCGGCAGGAAATTTGTCGGTGACGACGACCGGCGCCGGCGGCTGGGCCAGGCGATCGTCGATGCCGTCGTAGCGCAGCACCCGGGCGGAGGCGCCGACGTACAGCTTGCCGTCGCGCCAGGCGACTCCTGTCGGCAGGTCGAGGTCGGACGCGATCGTTCGCACCCGAGCCCGGCCGCTTGCGCCGTATTCGACGGCATAGACACTGCCGGCGCGGCTGCCGACGTAGGCGATGCCGGCGCCGTCGCTACCCTGGCGTCCGAGCGTCATGGCGCGCGCGTTCGGCACGGCGTCGGTGAGAAGCTCGACGCGAAATCCCGGCGGAGCGCGCAGCTTGTCGATCTCGACCGCGGCATGCGCGTCGCCTGGCATCAAGGCGCCGACGATCGGCGCGACGATGACGAAGACGAGCGAAGCGAGCAGCATCCTCTTGCGAACGGCGAGCGAAGCGGTGGCGCAAGTCATGCGTGCTCTTGGCTAGCCGCGTGCCATCGCTTCGATGCGGGCGCCGGCAACACCGACTTTTTCTCCGGCCGCGAGGATCTCGCCCCAGGTCACAGCGTCGATCGCGATGCCTTCTTTCATCCGCCGTTCGCGTGTCTCGCGCTCGGGTTCGCCGGGCGTGCGCACGCGGCCGACACCGGCCTGCGGCGGCGACGCGGTCGCGTAGGCGACGAAGCCTTCCATCTCGCGCGCGAGATTGGCGGCGGTGCCGAGCCGTTCGGGTTCGACGAGGATCGAGAACATGCTGTTGAGCACACGCCGTCGACCGTCGGTGACGGCCCGTCCGGTCTCGCCGCCGGCGAGCGCGCCGCCGAGCAGCTCGCAGATGAGCGCCAGGCCCGCGCCCTTGTGCCCGCCAAACGGCAGCAGCGCTCCGATGGGCTCGACGACGGTGAAGCGCGGGTTCGTGGTCGGCTCGCCGTGGTCGTCGATGAGCGTGCCGGGCTCGACCGTCTCGCCCTTGTTGTGAGCCACGCGCGTCTTGCCCTGGGCGATCTTGCTGGTCGCGAAGTCAAGCACGATCGGTTCACCCCCCGATCGCGGGATGCCGACGCAGAACGGGTTGGTGCCGAGACGCGCGTCGCGACCGCCGAACGGCGCGACGATCGGCCGCGACAGCACGTTGACGAAGTGGATCGAGACCAGGCCGCTGGCGATGCACTGCTCGGCCCAGTGGCCGATGCGGCCGAGGTGATGCGAGTGCGCGAGGCCGACGACGCAGACGCCGTGCTCGCGCGCCCGGGCGATGCCGAGCGCCATCGCCTCGCTGCCGATCACCTGGCCGTAGCCGCGCTGGCCGTCGAGCGTGAGCAGGGCGCCGCTATCCTGGCGCACGGCCACGTGGGCGTTGACCGCGAGGCCGCCTTCGAGCACCGCGTCGACATAACGCGGCACCATGCCGACGCCGTGCGAATCGTGGCCGCAAAGATTGGCTTCGACCAGGTTATCGGCGACCTGCGTCGCTTCGGCGTCGTGCGAGCCCGCGGCCGCGACGATGGCGCGGACTGCGGCGGCGAGCGGCGCGGATTGCATGGTGTGGATGTCGGTCATGGCGTCATCGAAAGACTGCGGAGCCGGCAAGCGTAACAAGGACGGAGATTGCGCCGCTCTTCCGGCGCCGCTCGGCGAGTGGTGGCACATTTGCAGGGTCGTCCCGGAGACGATGTCGCCGAGGAATCGCCATGCGAACGATCGTCCTTCTCGCCGTCGCTGCCTTAGCGGGCAACCCGCTGTTCGCCGAGGCCGAGGCCGCGGCGTCGAGGGAAATCCTCCAGCAACGCACGGCCGACGGCCGCATCCTGCTCACCGACCGCCCGAGCGCCGGCGCGAAGACAGAGCGGTCATGGCTCATGGAGACCGAGGATCCCGTGGCCGCGCGACGACGCGCGCTCGACGTCAAGGTCGAGGCGCAGCTCGTCAGCGAGCGTATCGAGCGCCGCATGGCGCAGCAGCAGCAACTCCTCGACGAGGACATGCAGCGCCGCAGCCTCGCGCTCGCGCTCGCGCGCGAGCGCAGGGTGACGTACGACGACGATCCCTATGGAGACAGCCTGGTCGTGTTCGCAGCGGGCGGCCTGCGCGGCCTGCATCGCCACCACGGCTCGCGTTTCGACGGCCGACCCGGTCGCGACAGCCGAGACGGACGCGGCCCGGGCGCGCCGCGCATGTCACGCTTCACAGGACCAGGAGCGCCCGGAAGTCGTTGACGTTGGTGAACGTCGGCCCGGTCACGACCAGGTCGTCGAGCGCTTCGAAGAACGAGAAGGCGTCGTTGCGGTCGAGATGATCGAGGGCGCCGACCGAGCGCGCGCGCGCCCGCAACAGCGTGTCGGGCGCGACGATGGCACCGGCGTTGGTCTCGACGCCGTCGATGCCGTCGGTGTCGGCCGCGAGCACCCAGATATCGGGCGCTTCCTGCAATGCGATCGCACAACCGAGCAGGAACTCGGTGGCTCGTCCGCCGCGCCCGCCCTTCTGCTTCACGGTGACCGTCGTCTCGCCGCCGGAGAGGATCACGCAGGGCGCAACGAACGGCTGGCCCCGGCGTGCGACCTGGCGTGCGAGCGCGGCGTGCACCTTGCCGACTTCGCGCGATTCGCCTTCGATCTCGTCGCCGAGCACATGGGCTTCGACGCCGGCCGAGCGCGCCATCGCGGCCGCGGCGTCGAGCGATTGCTGTGGCGTCGCGACGAGGTAGATCTCGTTGCGCGCGAAGGCCGGATCACCGGGCTTGGGTGTCTCGAAGGCGCCGCTCTCGAGGCCGGCGCGG
>JAYVVB010000529.1:0-4374 GCA_043787455.1 Rhizobacter sp. | reverse complement strand
CCACCCCTGTACAAGAGATCGCGTACTCGCTCGCCACGGCGATCGACGTCCTCGATGCGGTGAAGGAGTCAGGTCAGGTGGCGGAGGACCAGTTCCCCGCCGTCTTCGCGTCGATCTCGTTCTTCGTCAACGCCGGCATCCGCTTCGTCGAGGAGACCTGCAAGATGCGGGCCTTCACCCAGATGTGGGATCGCCTCGGCGAGCAGCGCTACGGCGTGACCGATCCGAAGGCCCGCCGCTTCCGCTACGGCGTGCAGGTGAACTCGCTCGGCCTCACCGAGGCCCAGCCCGAGAACAACGTGCAGCGCATCGTGCTCGAGATGCTCGCGGTCACGATGTCGAAGCGGGCCAGAGCACGCAGCGTGCAGCTACCAGCGTGGAACGAGGCGCTCGGCCTGCCACGCCCTTGGGACCAGCAGTGGAGCCTGCGGATGCAGCAGGTACTCGCGTTCGAGACCGATCTGCTCGAGTACGACGACATCTTCGACGGGTCCACGGTCATCGAAGCCAGGACCGCCGAACTGCGCGATGCTGCGTGGGCCGAGCTGACCGAGGTGCTCGAGATGGGCGGCGCGTTCGAGGCCGTCGAATACCTCAAGGGCCAGCTGGTCCACTCGATGTCCGAGCGCACCCGGCGGATCGAGTCCGGCGAACAGATCGTCGTCGGCGTGAACCGGTTCACCGAGTTCACCGACAGCCCGCTCGGCGGCGAGGGCAACATTCTCATCGTCGACCCTGCCGTCGAGCAGGAGACGATCGCCGACGTGCAGCAGTGGCGCGCCGGCCGCAACAACGATGCGGTCGCACTCGCACTTTTCGCGCTGCGAGCCGCTGCAAAATCCGACGAGAACATCATGATCCCGTCGATAGAACTGGCCCGGGTCGGGGGAACGACCGGCGAGTGGGCCGCAGAACTGCGCTCGATCTTTGGCGAGTACCGCGGCCCGACCGGTGTTGGCGCCGCTTCCGGCGGACGTTCGCACGAATTGGCCGCCGTCGCCGAGTTCGTCCGGTCGATCCCTGGCGGCCCGCCGAAGTTCCTCGTCGCCAAGCCCGGCCTCGACGGCCACTCGAACGGTGCCGAGCAGATCGCCGTGGCCGCCCGCGATGCCGGCATGGAAGTCATCTACAGCGGCATCCGCCTCACGCCCGAACAGATCGCCGCCTCAGCGCGCGATGAGGACCCGGACGTGATCGGCCTGTCGATTCTCAGCGGCTCGCACCTTGCCCTGGTGCCCGATGTGCAGAAGGCGCTTGCCGACCTCGGTGTCGACATCCCCATCGTGCTCGGCGGGATCATCCCAGAGCAGGACCGCAAGCGGTTGCTCACGATGGGCATCGCCCGGGTCTACACGCCGAAGGACTACGAGTTGTCACGCATCATGCGCGACATCGCCGAGATCGCCGTCTCGCATCGCGAACCCGACAGCTGACACAACCAGGTTCTGGGTGAACCGAAACGAACTGAACGCCTGAGTTCTACGCCGTCAGATCGTCGTGGGTGGGGCGAGGGTCGTGGTGTCGAGCACGCTGCCGACCGTCGTCGTGCTCGTCGTCTCACCCGGCTGGGGGATCTTCAGCACCTGGCCAGCCTGTACGTATTCGGGATTGGTGATGCCGTTGTACGCCGCCAACTCCACCGTCGTCAGGCCGAACATCTTGGCGATCCCAGACAGCGAATCACCCTTCTTGATCGTGTATTTGTCGGGAATCGTTGTGGTCGTCGGCGGCATCGTCGTGGTCGTGGTCGTGGTCGCGATGGGGGGCAGCGTGTCGTTCGCATGGCTGTTGTCCGTTCCGCACGCGACAAGCACGGCGGACGCGGCGAGGCCCAGGAGGGCAGCCATGCGCAGGAAGTAGCCCCGGCGCAACGACGGGACGGCGGAATGGCTCATCGAGATCATCGTATGCGTAGATTCGACCGGGTGGATGCCACCAAAGACACCTACCCCGGAGCAGTCGAACCCAGCCGCGAATATCGCGTCGCAGCCGGCCAGGTCGGGATCGCGGTCCACGAGTGGGGCGACGCTGACGCTCCACCATTGTTCCTCGTCCACGGTGGTTTCGATTTCGCGCGCACCTACGACGTGTTCGCTCCACTGATCGCGGCGGCGGGTTGGCGGGTCATCAGCTGGGACCAGCGCGGTCACGGCGACAGTGACCAGACCGAGCTGTACTCATGGGACGGCGACATACGTGATGCAATGGCGGTGATGGACTCAGTGACGGCCGGTCCAGCGCCGGTCATCGCCCACTCCAAGGGTGGGGTGATGATGATCCAGCTCGCTGATGCACAGCCCTTCCGCTTCAGCCACGTCATCAACATCGACGGCATTCCCTACAAGCGGCCGATCCCCGATGCGTCCGACCACGAGCGCACCCGGATGATGACGGCCGACGTCGGCAACTGGCTCGACCTACGCCGGCGCGTCGCGTTCGCATCGCGCAAGCCGGGCACCATCGACGGTCTCGCAGAGCGCCGCGGGCGGATGAACCCGCGCCTGTCCCCGGACTGGCTACGCCACCTCGTCACGGTCGGGGCACGGCAGGATCCGGACGGTTGGCGGTGGAAGATCGATCCGGCGATGCGCTTCGGTGGATTCGGTCCGTGGCGACCGGAGTGGACGATCTCCCGCCTGCCGGGTCTACCGATGCCGTTTCTCGGCATCCTCGGCAGCGAGCTCGAGGAGATGGGCTGGGGCACGTCGGCCGACGACGTACGGCCGTTCCTCCCAGACCGCGGCCGCTGCGAGATGCTGCAAGGCATCGGACACTTCATCCACATCGAGCGGCCGCACCTCGTCGCTGAGATGGCCCTCGACTTTTTGGGAGCGAACCGATGAGCACGGTCGCCACGCTCGTCCACGGCAAGGTCCGGCTCGCCCTCCACCACCTGCGCGAGGGCGAAGGGCGCGCGCTCCTGATGCTGCACGGACTGGGCGACCATGCGCCTTCCGTGGTTCCCGGCTGGGCGGAGGCGTGGCCGGGTCCCGTCGCCGCGCTCGACTTCACCGGCCACGGAGCGTCGACGGTGCCCAAGGGTGGCGGTTACACGGCGGAAATGCTGCTGGCCGACGCCGACGCCGCCCTTGCCGCTCTCGGGCGGGCCACTGTGGTCGGCCGCGGCCTCGGGGCGTACATCGCCCTACAGCTGGCCGGTGCCCGGGCCGGCGACGTCCGCGGGGCCGTACTCACCGACGGGCCGGGCCTCGCAGGCGGCGCGACGCAGCCGACCTCGCCCAGCTTTGTCGCGCTCGCCCCACGCTCGACCTCGCCCGACCCGTATGCGCTGCTCGAGATGTCACGTGATCTCCGCCCACCGGACTACGCCACCGTGTTCGTGCGGATGGCCGTCGAGCACTCCGGTCTCCACGAGCCCTTGACCGTGTCTGCGATCGTGCGGCCGCCGTGGCTCGCCGCGGTGACGAGCGAGCCCGGTGTCGCCGCGAGACCGATCCGCGAGGCCCTCGCCGCGTACGCCGATCTGCCCTGAACAACTCGCTCTTCCAGCTGTTGTGTTCGTGAGCACCGTTGCAATCACCCACGGACGGGTGCGCAATCGAGTCGACCAGTCCATTGCGGGCATCGGTGGCGCGAAGGATCCTGCTTGACATCGACGGGCTGGCGGTCACCGTCGGAGGGCATGTCAGCGAGCGTCGCCATCGCAGGCGTCGATGCGCGCATCGGCCAGATCCGCAGCCGCATCGCTGCTCTCGCCGGCTCGTCGGCGTCGAACACCAACGGCGCAAGCGGCGCGGTCGGAGTGTCGGGCACTGCGGCGGCGTTCGACCCGTTCGGCGCGGCGTATCAGCAGGCGCTCGCCCAATCAGGCGGCGCGCCCAGCCCGCCGAGCGCCGACTCGATCGGCTTCTCGAGCGGCGCATCCGCAGACACGTCGACCCGCATGGAGAACGTCGCGACGCGAGTCCCCTGGCGAGCAACGCGAACCCCGACGGATGGCCCGGTGAACAGCCCCGCCAGCACCAGCACCAGCACCAGCGGTGGAGCACTGTCGGGAACCGATGTTGCGCGGATGGCGTACGGCGCCGGCTTCCGAGGCAAGGATCTGGTCGATGTTGTCGCGATCTCCAAGCGTGAATCCAATTGGCGCCCGGGCGCGTTCAACGGCAATGCCGATACCGGCGACCGCTCCTACGGGTTGATGCAGATCAACATGCTCGGTGACCTCGGCCCCGCCCGCCTGCAGCAGTTCGGGCTGACGAGCAACGAGCAACTGCTCGATCCGCAGACCAACCTGAACGCCGCGTTCACGCTCTATCAGCGGTCGGCCGGCACCCTCAGCCCGTGGGGAGGTTACAAGGGGCTGCCGAATACGTTCAGCACCAACGTCGACGGGGCTCACCAGATCGTGGC
>JAYVVB010000528.1:0-4335 GCA_043787455.1 Rhizobacter sp. | reverse complement strand
GCGGCGGCAGAAAGCGCCGACGCGATCGCGAGCGAGATCACCGTTGCGAGCAGGCCGATCTGCACGCTCAGCCGCACCGACGTGGCGATGCCAGGCTGGCCGGCAAGCGCGCGCCAGGCCGCCCATGTCAATTCGTGACCGCCGATCGCCGGCAAGTACCCGAACGCCGGCAGCAGCGTGCCGATCAAACCCGCAGCCACGGGCAGGAGGAAAAGCGCGATCGTGAGCCATGGCGCCCCGGCCCACAGCCCAGCCGATCCGCGGTTCGCGAGCGACCCGAGCATCACGCGGGACGCCGGCGACCGTCAGCGGGAATAACGCTTCTCCCACTCTGCGGCGATGCGAGTCATCCAGCTCGGATGAGGCTCAAGGAGGGGAACGCCCAGCGACGCGTTGGTCGGCAGTCCCGGAGTGTCGGACTTCGGTACGAACGCGGCCTGCTGCGCGGCCGACAGCTTGGCGAGATCGAGAACGGTCAGGTTGCCGCCCCAAGCCGGGTCCTGCGCGCGCGCCTGAGTCGCTGGCTCGAGCAGGAAATCAGCGACCACCATCGCCGCCTCCTTGTGCGCCGCGTTGTACGGAATCGCGACGAAGCTCGTGTTGCCGATCGTACCCTTGGCCATCACGTAGACCCGGGCGGTGTTCGGCAGCAGATGACTGGCGATGGAGACGGCTGCCTCGGCGGGGTCGAACGATTCGAGAAGGTCGATCGCGCCGTCGTTCATGAGTTGACGCTGGGCCGGGCCGGTGTCGGGGAACTCGCGCCCTTCGCGCCACAGGCTGGGCCGTAGCTGGTCGTACCAGCGCCAAAGGGGCGCGGTGACGGCCGCGAATGTCGCATCCGTCGCCGGCGCCTGCAGCACGGCAGGATCGGGAACGAGGTCGTAGAGCGCCTGCTTGAGGAAGGTCGCGCCGAGAAAATTGCGCACCGTCGGGTGCGTGACCCGACCCGGGTGGAGGCGCGCCCATTCGAGCAGCGCCGGCGCTGACTTCGGCACGTCGGCCAGGCTGTAGCGCGCGCTGTCGTAGATGTAAACGAACTGCGCCATGCGCCAGGGCGCCGCGAAACCGTCGATCGGCACCGTGAAGTCGATCAGGTTGGAGCGCTTGTGGACGGTGTCGACATAGCGGTAGTTCGGCAGGGTCTGGGCGAAGGGGCCGTAGAGCAGACCTTGCGTCTTCATGGCGAGAAAGTTCGGCCCGTTGATCCAGATGAGGTCGACGCTGCCCCCGGATTCGCGTCCGGCGCTTTTCTCGGCGACGACCCGGGTGACCGCCTCGGCCGTGTCGTTGAGCTTGACCTGCAGCGTCGTGATGCCGTAGCGCCGCTTGACCTCGCCGCCAGCCCAGGCGATGAAGGCGTTGGTGCGGTCATCGCCGCCCCAGGCGTTCCAGTAGACGGTCTGTCCCTTGGCGCCGGCGACGATGGCGGGCCAGGGGCGGTTTTCCGGTGCGGCTTGCGCGAGGGTGACGCAGACGGCGAGAGAGGCGGCCGTCGTGAGGCGCAAGACGTTCAAGGTGTTTTCCCTATCGAAGCTTCAGCCAGCGGTCGATCGACCATGCGCCTGCGCCGCGGGCGGCAAGCAGGAGCAGCGGCGCCCCCCAGGACAAATGGGTCGGCCAGGCATCCGGATAGACGAATACCTCGATGACAAGGGTCATGCCGAGCAGTGCGAGAGCCGACAGCCGGGTGCCGAGACCGAGCACCAGCAGCAGCGGAAAGAGATGTTCGGCATAGGCCGCCGCATGCGCCGCCAGCGACGGATCGACGAGGGGCAGGTGGTATTCGTCCCGGAACAACGCCACTGCGCCATCCGTGACGCGGAGAAACCCTTCGACTTTGGTTCTTCCGGAATAGAAGAAGACGGACGCAATGCCGACACGGCTTACCGCCAGCACCAGATCCATGCCGATCCATGCCTCGAGCCAGGCTGCCACTCCGTTCCACCACGCGCGCATCGACCTGATCATGGCCTGCCTTCGATTCGTGCGAAGGCGCCCGCATGGATGAGCGCGGGCAGCCACGACGCGTCGTCAGCCCAGCCCGTGGCGAAAGCCTCCTCCATCGCCTGGTCGAACCGCATTCCCGAGGCGCACGATGAGAGAAACGCCGCTGCCGCGTGCGGGATGGCAGCCCACGCGACGGCGCCCACAGGTCGCGTCACGAGGGCCGACTCGCCGTGCCAGTCCCGTTCGGCGTCGACAGGCAGGCCGTCGCGGTGCCGCTGCCAGAGCGTATAGATCGGCATCGTCTCGAAGGTCTGCCAACGCGCCGCTGGATGAAGCACGAAGCAGGTCCGACTCAAGCCCTCCGGGGTCAGCCCGGCGATGTCTGTGGCCATGAGGACCGTGCCGTCGGCCGCGAAATGCGCCTCGGTCCAGAAACGGTCCAGCATGGCCAAACCGGGCAGGTATTCCAGCTTCGCGACCGCGTCGAGCGACAAGAGGAAATTCGCGAAGCCTCGTCCATAGCCTGCGAGCACCCCGGAGGACGGCGGGGACTTTCGGACGAATGCGGCCGCCACATCGTTGAAGCAATCGACACCGATGAGTTGACGCACGGTCGGGTAGTTCGCCGCCAGCGCGTCGAGGCATCCCGCCATCACCGTGTTCCGGTACACCGAGAAGCCTGGCTGGTCGGCCATCGCCGACGTCGATGAGCCGTCCCCACTCGACCACAACTCCCGCGCGAACCTTGCCTGAAAGTCCCGAAGTCCAGGCATCAGGCAGCCTTGGCTTCGCTTAGGAACAGCCGGCGATCGGCCTGGTCACGTTCCGCCATCAGCACGCCGAAGGCAGGCAATTCGGCGTCGCGTTCGATCAGGGTGGGCCGTGGCCCTGCCCGCGCGACGAACCGATCGAACAGGGACCAGACCTCGGGCGCCACGGCAGCGTCGTGCGAATCGATCAGAAGTCGCTGCCCGCAAGTCGGATCGGGGCGGTGCCCGGCCAGGTGCACCTCGACGACGTGGTCGGCGGGGAACGCGTCGACATATCGCTCCGCCGATGTCCCGGTGTTCCTGGCGCTGACGAAGACATTGTTGATGTCGAGCAGCAGCGCGCAGCCGGTGCGGCGGGCCAGATGGGTCAGGAACTCGATCTCTTCGAACTCGTGCCCTTCGAGTACGAGGTAGTGCGACGGATTTTCGATCGCGATCGGTCGCCCGATGGCGTCTTGAACGCGAGACACGTTGGCGCAAACCTGCCTCAGCGCTTCGGCGGTTCGCGGAAACGGCAACAGGTCGGGAAAATAGGAGCCATCGAAGCGAGACCAGGCCAGATGCTCGGAAACGAGCGCCGGCTCCAGCTCGCGCACAAGTCGCACGAGGCCGGCCACGGCGATGGGGTCGACCAGCTCGCTTCCGGCCAGCGAGAGAGAGACACCGTGCAGCGAGAGCGGATGCTCTCGCCGCACAGCTTCGAGCCAGCTCCTGCGCGGGCCGCCTTCGATCATGTAGTTCTCGGCATGGACCTCGAACCACATGCCGGAACTACGACAACGGAGCGCGTCGTCGTAGTGCTCGGGCTTGAGCCCGATGCCCGCGGTCAGCCCGGCCATGCCTGTTGGCCGGAGATCAGGCCTTGGCCGGCGTCAGCGAGCCCATGCCCTTGGGGGTCTTGATGGTGTCGCAAGTCCCCTTGGCGACGTTCTTGAAGCGATTGCCCTCGTAGTCGACCTTCGACGTGCCGGCGCAGGTCGTGCCGGCGCCGGCGGCGCAGTCGTTCTTGCCGGCGAGCGAAACACCGTAGCATTTCTCCATGCTGGCCATCATCTTGTCTCCGGTGATCTTGTCGTCGGCGGCAAAGGCGCTGGTGGACAGGGCTGCGAGGGCGGCGGCTGCAAAGGCGATTGAACGAGCATTCATTGCGGAAACTCCATGAAAAGGATGTTGTGAAGCGCCAGCGCACCGAGTGCGTCTTGACGGGAGATAGTTCGCCATCCGGTGCGCTTCGGTTACACCGGGCGGGGAATTCTTTTTTGCGTTCGCTGTAACCGAATCCGGCAGGCGACCGAACTTGAAGAGACGGTTTGAACGAAATCGAAGAGAGCCTCCGCGCGCTGCTGTTGCTCGCCCTGAACGGCAACAGCACGGCGTATGCCGGATTCTTGACGCGAAGCAGCGTTCACTTGCGGGCCTATTTTCGCCGCCGGCTCGCGGCGTTTCCGGACGACGTGGAGGATCTCGTGCAAGAAGCCCTGCTCGCGCTGCACAACCAGCGACACACGTACCGGCCTTCGGAGCGGCTGACGCCGTGGCTCTACGCCATCGCGCGCTACAAGCTGGTGGACTCGCTGCGGGCGCATTCGCCGCGCCGCGCGATCGAAGAGCCGCT
>JAYVVB010000527.1:0-3817 GCA_043787455.1 Rhizobacter sp. | reverse complement strand
TCGATCGGCGTGATGCTCGGCCTCGTCGCCGGGTTCTTCCGCGGCCGCCTGCCCGAGTACATCGTCATGCGCCTGATGGACGTGATGCTGGCGCTGCCGAGCCTGCTGCTCGCGGTCGCCGTCGTCGCCGTGCTCGGGCCGGGCCTCGCGAACGCGATGTACGCGATCGCGATCGTCATGCTGCCGCACTTCGTGCGCCTGACGCGCGGCGCGGTGCTCGGCGAGCTGGCGAAAGACTACGTCCAGGCGTCGCGCCTCGCCGGCGCCGGCACCTGGCGACTGATGTTCGACACCGTGCTGCCGAACTGCGCCGCGCCGCTGATCGTGCAGGCGACGCTCGGCTTCTCGTCGGCGATCCTCGACGCCGCCGCGCTCGGCTTCCTCGGCCTCGGCGCGCAGCCGCCGACGCCCGAATGGGGCTCGATGCTCGCGAGCGCGCTCGAGTTCATCCAGAGCGCGTGGTGGGTCGTGACCCTGCCGGGCCTGGCGATCCTGGTCACCGTGCTCGCCTTCAACCTCACCGGCGACGGCCTGCGCGATGCCCTCGATCCGAAATTGAAGACGTGAGCGCTCCGCTTCTCGAGGTCGAGCGCCTGTCGGTCGAGTTCGGCTCGGTCGAGTCGCCACTCCGCGCGGCGAGCGACGTGAGCTTCACTGTCGATGCCGGCGAAGTCGTCGGCATCGTCGGCGAATCCGGGTCGGGAAAGAGCGTGAGCGCGCTCGCGCTGATGGGCCTCGTCGATGCGCCGGGACGGGTTCGAGCCGATCGCCTCGCCTTCGCCGGCCGCGACCTGCAGACGATGCCAGAGCGCGAGCGCCGCGCGCTCCTCGGCGGCGACATGGCGATGATCTTCCAGGATCCGATGACGAGCCTGAACCCGTCGTTCACCGTCGCCTTCCAGCTGATGGAGACGATCGCGCTGCACGAAGGCGGCTCGCGCAAGGCACGAAAGGCGCGTGCGCTGCAGTTGCTCAAGGACGTCGAGATCCCCGACGCCGAGCGCCGGCTCGATGCCTTTCCGCATCAGCTCTCGGGCGGCATGAGCCAGCGCGTGATGCTGGCGATGGCGATCGCCTGCAATCCGCGCCTGCTCATCGCCGACGAGCCGACCACTGCCCTCGACGTCACGGTGCAGGCGCAGATGCTCGCGCTCCTCGCCAAGCTGCAGCGCGAACGCGGCATGGCGCTCGTCCTCATCACCCACGACCTCGGCGTCGTCGCCGAAGTCGCGCAACGCGTGCTCGTGATGTACGCCGGCCAGATCGTCGAGAGCGCGAGCGCCGACGATCTCTTCGCCGCGCCGCGCCATCCCTACACCGAGGCGCTGCTCGCCTCGCTGCCCGAGCGCAACGCCGGCCGGCGCCGGCTCGCGTCGCTGGCCGGCGTCGTGCCGGGCGCGTTCGATCGACCGGCGGGCTGCCTCCTTTCGCCGCGCTGCCGGTACGTGCAGGAGCGCTGCCGCGTCGAACGACCGGCGCTTTTCGAGGTCGGCGCGAGCCGGGCACGATGCTTCTTTCCGCTCGATGCGGATGCGCGGCCATGAGCGACCTCGTCCTCGAGACCGAGGCGCTGACCAAGCGCTACGAGCTGTCGGGCGGGCTGTTCGGGACGAAGGCGACGGTGCGCGCGCTCGAGGGCGTGTCGCTCTCGCTCGCGCCCGGACGCACGCTCGCCGTCGTCGGCGAGTCGGGCTGCGGCAAGAGCACGCTGGCGCGCCAGATCGCGATGCTCGAGGTGCCGACGTCGGGGACGATCCGGATCGGCGGCGTCGATGCAACCGCCGCCGATGCAAAGACCCGCAAGACGCTCCGGCGTACGGTGCAGATGGTGTTCCAGAACCCGTTCGCGAGCCTCAACCCGAGGAAAAAGATCGGCCAGGCGCTGGAGGAGCCTTTGGCGATCAACACTGCGCTCGACAAGAACGAGCGCGAGGATCGGGGCCGGGCGATGCTCGCTCGCGTCGGTCTCTCCCCCGAGCACTACCGGCGCTATCCGCACATGTTCTCGGGCGGGCAGCGCCAGCGCGTCGCGATCGCGCGCGCGCTGATGCTCGAGCCGCGCCTCGTCATTGCCGACGAGCCGGTCTCGGCGCTCGACGTCTCGATCCAGGCGCAGGTGCTGAACCTGCTGATGGACCTGCAGGACGAGACCGGCGTCGCCTACGTCTTCATCTCGCACAACCTCGCCGTCGTCGAGCTCATCGCCGACGAAGTGATCGTGATGTACCTCGGCCGCGTCATGGAGCGCGCGCCGAAGGCCGCGCTGTTCGCCGCGCCGCGTCATCCCTACACGCGCGCGCTCCTCGCGAGCACGCCGCGCGTCGACGGCGCGCGCGGCGCGGCGGCGCTCGAACGCGGCGCGAAGAGCGCGCTCTCGGGCGACCTGCCGTCGCCGCTCGCGCCGCCGTCGGGCTGCGTCTTTCGCACGCGCTGCCCGCACGCCGCGGCGACCTGCGCCGATGTCGTGCCGCCGCTCGAAGCCGTCGGCGACGGGCACCTCGCCGCCTGCATCAGGCTGGCCGAGATCGGCTGAGGGCTCGGCCGGGCCCGTCGAGCCGGCCGGCGCGAGACGCGACGCGCGGCCCGCAGATGCCAATTCGGTCGCGGGCTTGGCGTCATGACTCTGAAACAATGCCGTCATGACTCCGGCCGACCTGCGAGCAACGATCGCCCACATGGGCACGCTGGCGCGCGCCGCGAGCCGCACGCTCGCCGCCTCGCCGGTGGCGACGCGCAACGCCGCGCTGCGCGCGCTCGCGCGGCGCCTGCGCGACGGCGCCGGCGAGCTCGAATCGGTCAATGCTGGCGACGTCGCACGTGCGCGCGACGCCGGCCTCGCCGCGCCGCTCGTCGATCGCCTGCGGTTCGACCGCGCGACGATCGCGACCGTCGGCGAGGGCTGCGAGCAGATCGCGACGATGCCCGACCCGATCGGTGCCATCGTCGACCTGCGCCAGCAGCCGAGCGGCATCCGCGTCGGCCGGATGCGCGTGCCGATCGGCGTCTTCGCGATGATCTACGAGAGCCGTCCGAACGTGACCATCGAGGCCGCGTCGCTGGCGATCAAGAGCGGCAACGCCTGCGTCCTGCGCGGCGGCTCGGAGGCGCTGGCGAGCAACGTCGCCCTCGGCCGCATCGTCCAGGCGGCGCTCGCCGAAGCCGGCTTGCCGCCCGATGCGGTGCAGCTCGTCGCGACCACCGACCGCGCTGCCGTCGGCCACCTGATCGCCTCGCCCGAGTCGATCGACCTCGTCATCCCGCGCGGCGGCAAGGGCCTGATCGAGCGGATCGCCCGCGAAGCGACGGTGCCGGTGCTCAAGCACCTCGACGGCAACTGCCACGTCTACGTCGACGCCGACGCCGATCTCGCGATGGCGCTGGCATCGTCGACAACGCCAAGACGCAGAAGGTGAGCCCGTGCAACGCCGCGGAGTCGCTACTCGTGCACGCGCAAGTCGCCGATCGCTTCCTGCCGATGATCGGCGCCGTGTTTGCGAAAAAGGGCGTCGAGATGCGCGGCGACGCGGCCGCGCTCGCCGCGCTCAAGTCGGTCACGGGCGCGAAGCTGGTCGCTGCGAGCGACGCCGACTGGAGCGAGGAATACCTCGCCAAGGTCATCAGCATCAAGGTCGTCGACTCCCTCGACGCGGCGATGGCGCACATCGACCGCTACGGCTCGCATCACACCGACGCCATCGTCACCGACTCGCATTCGAATGCGATGCGCTTCCTGCGCGAGGTCGATTCGGCGAGCGTGATGGTCAACGCCTCGACGCGCTTCGCCGACGGCTTCGAGTACGGCCTCGGCGCCGAGATC
>JAYVVB010000526.1:0-5844 GCA_043787455.1 Rhizobacter sp. | reverse complement strand
GGCCGCCGAGCAGCGTCGCGAACAGGGCCTGCGGCGGCGCCTTGGCCGAGAACGCCTCGGGCAGGACGTCGAGCAGCGCCGTCGCCAGCAGCACGCCGGCCGACAGGCTGACGAGGTGATGGACGATCTTCGACAGCACCGCGAGGGTCAGCGCGGCGGCGGCGGCGACCGAGAGCACGCCACCGAGGCCGGTCGCGAGCACGATCCAGGCGAGGGTCACGCGAGGCGACCGGGAGCCGGTGCCGTCATCGGCGGAGCGTCGGAAAGTTCGGAGTGCGACATTGAGAGGGTCGTTGCGACGGGCACGGGAACGGCATTCTAGGAAGCTTCGTGTCGCGACTAGCGCGCGAGCGTCGACAATCGCTGCATGCAGGCCGCCCCCTCTTCGCGCACCGGCACCGAGTTGCGCTGGCCCGGGCAGCTCGCCGCGGTCGACATCGGCTCGAACAGCTTTCGCCTCGAGGTCGGCCAGATCCAGGACAGCCGCTATCGCCGCATCGACTATCTCAAGGACACGGTGCGACTCGGCGCCGGCCTCGACAACGCCTGCTTCCTGAGCGAGGACGCGGCTTCGCGCGGCTTCGAATGCCTGGCCCGCTTCGCGCGCCGGCTCGACGGCTTCGCGCCGTTCCAGGTGCGCGCCGTGGCGACGCAGACGCTGCGCGAAGCGAAGAACCGCAACGCCTTCCTGCTGCGCGCGCAGACCGTGCTCGGCCACGCGATCGAGATCATCTCGGGGCGCGAGGAAGCGCGCCTGATCTTCGCCGGCGTCGCCCGGCTGCAGCCGTCGACCGTGCCGCGGCTGGTGGTCGACATCGGCGGCCGGTCGACCGAGATGATCGTCGGCCGCGGCACTCGGCCGCGCCAGGCGGAATCGTTCCAGGTCGGCAGCGTCAGCCTGTCGATGAAGTACTTCCCCGAAGGCCGCTTCAGCGAGCGGGCCTTTCGCGAAGCGCAGATCGCCGCCGGCGCCGAGCTCGAGGAGGCGCTCGAACCGTTCGCGCCGCGCCACTGGCGCGAAGCGCTCGGCTCGTCGGGCACGGTGGGCGCGGTGTCGAGCGTGCTCGCCGCCAACGGCATCGGCGACGGTCGCATCACGCCGGCCGGGCTGCGCTGGCTCATGGAGCGCTGCCTCGAAGCGGGCAGCGCCGACAAGCTCGCGCTCTCCGGCCTGAAGGACGAGCGCCGTGCCGTCATCGGCGGCGGCCTCTCGATCCTCTACACGCTCGCGACCCACTTCGGGATCGACGAGCTCAAGCCGGCGCGCGGCGCATTGCGCCAGGGCGTGATCTTCGATCTCGCCGCGCGCCAGGCGGCCGAGCGCCGCGCCGGAGGCGTTGATCTGCGCGAGGTCTCGGTGCGCGAGCTGCAGCGGCGCTTCTTCGTCGACGTCGCCCAGGCCGAGCGCGGCGCGCGTCTGGCCGCGGCGTGGCAGCAGAGCGTGAACCCGCAGGCGAGCAGCGAAGCGCGGCGCGAGCTCGGCTGGGCCGCTCAGCTGCACGAGGCGGGCATGATGATCTCGCACCACGACCATCACCGGCACAGCGCCTACCTGCTCGCCCACGTCGACGCGCCGGGCTTCTCGCAGAGCCAACTGCGCCGGATCGGCGAGCTCGTCCTCGGTCAGCGCGGCGGCCTGCGCAAGATGGAGGCGGCGTTGCAGAACGGATCGTTCGCGCTCGACCTGCTGTGCCTGCGCCTGGCGGTGATCGTCAGCCACGCGCGCGACGACGTCGACCCCGAGGTGCTGTCGCTGCGTGTCGATGCCGGCCAGCCGATCGTCGCGCTCGCGCCGGCGTGGGGCGAGTCGCATCCGCGCGCCCTGCATCTGCTGCGCGGCGAGATCGACGCGTGGGCGCGGACCGGCGTGCTCGCGCCGCGACTCCTCGTCGCCTAGCGGTGCTCTGCACAAGTCGTCGTGGGCGCGTCGATCAGAGACAGTCCGCCGACTGCACGGCCTGCAGCACAACCTCGCCGTCGTCGACGTGCGGCCGATGGCGCAGCCACCACACGGCGGCTTTCTTCACGGTCCACGGCTGGGCGTTGCCGGTGAGCAGGGTCGAGGCGACGAGCCCCAGCGTCGGCTGATGGCCGATGATCAGCACCGGGGTCGACGCCTTCGGCCAGCCGGCCGCGGCGAGCACGTCTTCGACGCTCGCGCCCGGGCCGATCGACGCCATCGTGCGGCCCTTGCGTCCGAGCGCCTTCGCCGTCTGCTGGCAGCGCAGCGCCGGGCTGACGAGGATGCGCGTCGAATGCGTCAGGCGCCGGTTGAGCCATTCGGCCATGCGCTTGGCCTGACGCTCGCCGCGCGAGGCGAGCGCGCGTTCGAGGTCGCTCTCGCCATTGCCGGCCTCCTCCGCCTCGGCGTGGCGCCAGAGGATCAGGTCCATGCTCGTCTCACGTTCGGGTGTAGCGGCGCATCAGCGCTTCCTGCGCCGAGGCGCCGTTGCGGCCCGCGGCGCGGTAGCTGCCGTCGCTGTTCAGGAGCCACGCGTCGCGGCTGTCGAGAAGATAGGGCACGAGACACTCGTCGATGACGCGGCGCCGCAACTGCGGATCGCGCACCGGCCAGCCGACCTCGACCCGGCCGAACATGTTGCGGCCCATCCAGTCGGCGCTCGACAGGAACACCGCCTCGTCGTCGTCGCCGTCGCCCCAGCGGAAGTAGGCGATGCGCGAATGCTCGAGGAAGCGACCGACGATCGAGCGCACGCGGATGCGATCGGTGACTCCGGGGATGCCCGGCGGCAGCATGCACGCGCCGCGCACGATCAGGTCGATCTGCGCCCCCGCCTGGCCGGCGATGACGAGGGCATGGATGAGCTGGGCATCGGTGAGCGCGTTGATCTTGACGACGATGCGCGCGCTCCGTCCCGCCGCGGCCGCGGCGGCGACGCGCGAGACGTGGGCGAGCATTTCCTTGTGCAGCGTGAACGGCGCCTGCAGCAGCGTCTTCAGCGGCCGCGTGCGGCCGAGGCTCGCGAGCTGCTGGAAGACGGCATCGACGTCGGCGGTGAGATCGGCGTCGTGGGTGAAGTAGCCGAGATCGGTGTAAAGGCGCGCCGTGTTCGGGTTGTAGTTGCCGGTCGAGAGATGTGCGTAGCGTGCGAGGTGACCGTCCTCGCGCCGGGTGACGAGGAGCAGCTTGGCGTGCGTCTTCAGGCCGACGACTCCGTACACGACCTGCGCGCCCACGGCCTCGAGCCGCTCGGCCCAGTTGATGTTGGCCTCTTCCTCGAAGCGCGCCTTCAGCTCGACGACGGCCATCACCTCCTTGCCGCGTCGCGCCGCCTCGATCAGGAGGTCGACGAGCGGCGAAACACTGCCCGCCCGATAGATCGTCTGCTTGATCGCGAGCACGGCCGGGTCGTGCACGGCCTCGTGCAGGAACTGCACGACCGGCGCGAACGACTCGAACGGATGGTGCAGCATCAGGTCGCCCTTCCTGATGCGCTCGAACATCGTCTGCTGGCGCCGCACGCTCTTCGGCCACGCGGGCTCGAACGGCGGGAAGCGCAGCGCCGGCGCGATCGCGAGGTCGATCAGCTCGTTCATGCGCACGAGGTTGACCGGGCCGTTGACCTTGTAGAGCGCAGACGCGGGCAGGCCGAACTGTTGCAGCAGGAATTCCGACAGCTCCGTCGGACAGGTGTTCACGACCTCGAGCCGCACCGCCTGGCCGAAGTGGCGCGTCGTCAATCCGCTGCGCAGCGCCTGGCGCAGGTTCTTGACGTCGGCGTCGACCTCGAGGTCGGAGTCGCGCGTGATCCGGAACTGTGAAAACGCCTCGACCTCGCGCCCAGGGAAGAGCGCGCCGAGGTGGGCGCGGATGACGCTCGTCAGAAGCACGAAGTCCTGGCCCGACGAGCGCTTCTTCCTCGGCAGCTGGATCACGCGCGGCAGGACACGCGGGACCTTGACGATCGCCACCGTGTTACGACGGCCGAACGCATCCTTGCCGGCGAGCCGGGCGATGAAGTTGAGCGACTTGTTGGCGACCTGCGGGAACGGATGCGAGGGGTCGAGCCCGACCGGCACGAGCAGCGGCCGGACCTGGTCCTCGAAGAAACGCGAGACCCAGCGCCGCTCGCCCTCGTTGCGGTCGGCGTGATTGAGGATGCGGATGCCCTCGGCGGCGAGCGCCGGCATCACCTCGTCGTTGAAGGCGGCGTATTGCGAGTCGACGAGGACGTGGGCGACGGCGGCGAGCTGCTCGATGTCGGCCACGGTCGTGCCGGTGCCCGGCTGGCGCGAGGCCTCGAGGCAGTCGGCGAAGCGGACCTCGAAAAACTCGTCGAGGTTCGACGAGACGATGCAGACGTAGCGCAGCCGCTCGAGCAGCGGCACGTCGCCGCGGCGCGCCATGGCGAGGACGCGCCGGTTGAACTCGAGGAGGGCCCGCTCGCGGTTGAGGAGGGGCGGCATCGCCACGGCGGTCGCGGCGACGGAGGCAGTCATCGCCGCAGTTTAAGAGCCTTTCGACGACATTTCCATGACAGACGAGCCCAGGCCGATCGGCACGGCGCTCGCCGCAGGACGCGCTCGCGCTAGCGCGCGTCGGTGTTCATAAGCTCGCCGAAAAGCTGCCATTGCGTGCCGGTGAACTTCTGCAGGTGCGCCTGCTGGACCGGGAAGAAATCGGTCGGTCCGGTATTGAGCTCCATACCCGGGAGGAGCAGCGGCAGCTTGAAGTGCTTTAGGTTGGCCGCCTGGCGCATGACGTTCTCGCGCGTCAGGTCGTTGCCGCACTGCTTCAGGATCTGGGTCATGACCTGCGCCGCCAGATAGCCGTACAGATTGCTCTGGTCCTTCGGGTCGCCTTCGCGGTAGTAGCGGCCCATGAAGGCGCGCCATTCGAGCATCGCCGGGTCGTCCTTCCACTGCGGGTCGTTCTGGTCCTTGTAGTAGCTGACGGTGATCGCGCCCACCGCCTTCTCCACCCCCGCGGGCACCAGCACCGAGCCGATCGAGGCGCTCACGTTGTTGAGGATGTGCAGCGGCTTCCAGCCCGAGTCGAAGGCTTTCCTCACCGCCTGGGCGCCGAACTTCGGCGTCGTGATGTCGATGAAGGTGTCGGCGCCCGACGCCTGCAGGCTCAGGATCTGCGAGTCGATGGTCGGGTCGGTGACCTCGTAGGTCGCCTCTTTCACGATCATCTTCGCGCCGGCGCCGCCGAGGCCGTCCTTGACGCCCTTCAGCACGTCTTTGCCGTAGTCGTCGTTCTGATAGAGGATCGCGATCTTCGCGTCGGGCTTGTTCTTCAGCAGCCACTTGGCGTAGATCTGCCCTCGGACTGGTAGCTGAGGTTGAAGCCCATCGTCCACGGGTTGTTCTGCGGGTCGCCCCACTTCGTCGCGCCGGTGGCGAGCAGCAGGTGCGGCACCTTCTTGGCGTTGACGTACTTGTGGATCGCCGAGTTGCTCGGCGTGCCGAGCGTCTGGAACAGAGCCAGCACCTCGTCCTGCTCGACCAGGCGGCGCACCTGCTCGACCGCTTTCGGCGGGCTGTAGCCGTCGTCGAGGCTGATCAGGTTGATCTTGCGGCCGTTGATGCCGCCGTTCTCGTTGATCATCTTGAAGTAGGCCTGCTCGACCTTGCCGATCGTGCCGTAGGCCGAGGCCGGGCCGCTGTACGGCATGGTCTGGCCGAGCTTGATCTCGGTGGCCGAAGCGCCGGGCCCGTACTTGGCCGCCTGCGCCACAGCGTTCTGGGCGAAGAAGGCAGCGCCGATGGCCAGCGCCAGGGCGCTGCGGCGGGTCAAGCTTGAAAGGGTCTTGTTCATGTCTGTCTCCGTGGGTTCTGGGTGGCGAAATCGAGAGACGCGGCCCGGGCCGCGCGCCG
>JAYVVB010000525.1:0-5496 GCA_043787455.1 Rhizobacter sp. | reverse complement strand
GCTCGGCGCGCGCGCCGGGCTCTTCGAGGCCGGTGAGGTCCGCGTCCATCCGACAGGCACGGTCACCGTCTTCACCGGCTCGCACAGCCACGGCCAGGGCCACGAGACGACGTTCGCCCAGGTCGTCGCGGCGCGCCTGGGCATCCCGGTCGAGAACGTCGAGATCGTCCACGGCGACACCGGCCGAGTGCCCTTCGGCATGGGCACCTACGGCAGCCGGTCGCTGGCGGTCGGCGGCACGGCGATCGTCAAGGCGGTCGACAAGATCATCGCCAAGGGCAAGAAGATCGCGGCCCACCTGCTCGAGGCGGCCGACGCCGACATCGAGTTCGAGAACGGCGAGTTCAAGGTCGCCGGCACCGACAAGAAGGTGGCGTGGGGCAACGTCTCGCTCACGGCCTACGTGCCGCACAACTTCCCGCTCGACAAGCTCGAGCCCGGCCTGAACGAGAACGCGTTCTACGACCCGACCAACTTCACCTATCCGGCCGGCACGTACATCTGCGAGGTCGAGGTCGATCCCGACACGGGCAAGGTGAAGATCGAGCAGTTCGTCGCCGTCGACGACTTCGGCAACATCGTCAACCCGATGATCGTCGAGGGCCAGGTCCAGGGCGGCGTTGCGCAGGGCCTCGGCCAGGCGATGATGGAAGGCTGCACCTACGACGTGAATTCGGGCCAGCTCCTCACCGGCTCGTTCATGGACTATGCGATGCCGCGCGCGGTCGACGTGCCCAACATCCAGATCTCGACGACCAACACGCCCTGCAGCCACAACCCGCTCGGCGTCAAGGGCTGCGGCGAGGCCGGCGCGATCGGCTCGCCGCCCGCCTACATGAACGCCCTCACCGACGCCCTCGGCGTCGTCGACCTGGCCATGCCGGCGACGCCGGAGCGCGTCTGGCGCGCCGCCAACGGCATGCCGGCCTGAGCGAAGCACAAGGAGAACACGATGTACGCATTCGAATACCAGCGGCCGACCAGCCGCGATGCCGCCAAGAGCGCCGCCGCAGGCGCCGACACCCGCTATCTCGCCGGCGGCCAGAGCCTGATCCAGGCGATGCGGATGCGCTTGTCGCAGTCCGAGCGGCTCGTCGATCTCGGCGCCGTCGCCGACCTGAAGGGGATCAAGGCCGAGAACGGCGGCGTCACGATCGGCGCGATGGCGACGCACGCCTCGGTCGCGTCGAACGCCGACGTCAAGAAGCTGCTGCTGTCCCTGGCCGAGCTCGCCGGCGGAATCGGCGATCCGATGGTCCGGAACATGGGCACGATCGGCGGCTCGATCGCCAACGCCGATCCGGCGGCGTGCTATCCCGCGGCCGTGCTCGGCCTCGGCGCCACGATCCACACCGACCGGCGCACGATCAAGGGCGACGACTTCTTTACCGGCCTCTACGAGACCGCCCTGCAACCGGGCGAGCTGATCACGGCGGTGAGCTTTCCGGCGGCGCAGAAGGCGGCCTACGTGAAGTACCGGCAGCAGGCCTCGCGCTTCGCGCTGATCGGCGTCTTCGTCGCCCAGACCGGCGGCGGCGTGCGCGTCGCCGTCACAGGCGCCAAGGGCCACGCCTTTCGCGCCACCGAGATCGAGAACGCGCTCGCCAAGAGCTTCACCGCGGCCGTGGCGAAGGCGGTGAAGATGCCGACCACCGACATCAACGCCGACCTGCACGGCTCGGCCGAGTACCGCGCGGCGATGATCAGTGTCATCGCCTCGCGGGCGGTCGAGGCAGCGCTCGCACGCTGATTGCCAGGCGTCGTGACGGCCCGATCGGGCCGCTCGTCGCGATCCATCCTGTAGAAGGAATACCTTGAATTCACTCACCAGCAAAGCGGCGCTCGCCGTCGCTACTGCATTGGCGATCAGCGCGAGCTTCGGCGCGTCGGCGCAGCCGCGCAACTTCAAGCAGACACACTACTTCAAACTCTTCGGCTCGCAAGGCGACAGCAGTTCGGAGCGCGCAGGATATGAGGCGGAAAACCGCGCGTTCCCTTCGAGCTACGTCGAGCCGCAGGTGCATCGCAGGGCCGCAGGCGACTCGGCGCAGCTCGAGCGCCGGCGATCGTTCGGCGATCGCAGCCCCTGGGCGCTGGTTGGCCCGGTAGTCGGCACGGTGCCCGGCGAGGTGACCTACACCGGCCGCGCGACTACCGTCTCGGGGCGCGTGACCAGTCTCGCGATCTCGCCGCGCTGCGACGACGACGACTGTGCCCTGCTGGTCGGTGCGGCCGGTGGCGGCGTCTGGATGGCGAAGAACGGCCTGTCGCGAACGCCGGACTGGCGGCCGCAGCGCGAAGGGCTTCCTACCAACGCGATCGGCTCGCTGGTCTTCGATCCTACCGATGCGCGCGCACAGACCGTGTATGCCGGCACTGGCGAGGCGAACGGGTCGAGCGACTCGGAGGCCGGGCTCGGCCTGTTCCGTTCGGAAGATCTCGGCCGCAGCTGGGATTTGGTCCAGGGCAGCGCCGCCGTCGCCACGGGACGGGCGATCGGGGCGATCGGCATCGATCCGGCCAACGCCAGACACATCTTCATCGGCACGTCGGTCGCTCGGCACGGCTCGTCGAGCGTCAACGGTGGACGCTTCACGCCTCCCGGAGCGCCGACGATCGGGCTCTACGAGTCGTGGGACCGGGGCCGGACCTTCAGCCTCGTGTTCGCGGTCGCGTCCGATCCGGTGAATCCGGCGTCGGCGAACGGCGCCGACTTTTTCCGCGGCGGGGTCAGCAAGATCGAGATGTCGCGCACCGGCCTGCGGGCTTCGGACCCGACGCGGATCTACTTCTCGGTGTTCTCGTACGGACTGTATCGAAGCAAGCCGGCGGGCGGCTACGAGCAGGTGTTCGCGAGCGCCGGCGGTGGCCTGATCGCGAACTCGATCGCGTCCCGAACCGAATTCGCCCTCGCGCCGAAAGGCGACAAGCTGCGCATCTACGTCGGCGATGCGGGTGGCGGGCCGGCCGATTTCTACCGCACGGACAACGCCGGCGTGCCCGCGATCGCTTTGGTCAACGGAGTCGCCAACGTCGGCTGGACGAAGCTGTCGAACTCGACGCCGGGAACGCCCGGCTTTTCCTCGTACAACTTCTGCACCGAGCAATGCAGCTACGACATGGTCGTCGCCTCACCCCGCGGCATGCCCGACTCGGTCTGGATCGGCGGCCAGATGCAGTACAGCGAGATCTTCACGGCGACGCCGCCGTCGAACGGGCGTGCCGTGCAGCGCTCGATCAACGCGGGTTTGCAGTTCACCGACATGACCAACGACACGCAGATGCCCGCCCCGCTCGGCATGCATCCCGACCAGCACGCGCTCGTGTTCGCGCCGGGCAACGGCGACATCGCGATCGCCGGATCGGACGGCGGTATCGTGCGTACGAACGGTCGTTATGTCGACGTTTCCTCGGGCTGCTCGGCTCGCGGCATCAGCGGCAGCGATCTCGCCGACTGCCTGCTCTGGCTCAGGGCGATCCCGCAGGAGATCATCAGTTTGAACCCTGGCTTGTCGACGCTGCAGTTCCAGAGCGTCTCGCTCAATCCGCAGGATGCGCGACACGACCTCCTCGGCGGCACCCAGGACAACGGCACGTGGTCGTATAGCGGCTCGCGTGGCAGCTGGTTCGAGAGCGTCGGCGGCGACGGTGGGCAGTCGGGCTTCAACGCCGCGGTTGCGTCGATTCGCATGCACAGCTACACCGGTCCGGCAATCGACGTGAACTTCCAAGGGGCGGATACGCTCTCCTGGGACTATGTCGGCGACCCGCTCTCCGCGAGTGGAGAGCAGGCGTCGTTCTACGTTCCGCTGGTCGCCGACCCCATGCGCAACGGCACCTGGTTCGTCGGCCTCGAGCGCGTCTGGCGGACCCAGGACAACGGCGGCAGCCAAGCCTATCTCGAGCTGCACTGCAACGAATTCGTCGGCGACTTTTCCGCGCAGTGCGGCGACTGGGTCGCGCTCGGCGCAACAGGGCTCACCAGCGACACCTATGGCGGCGACAAGTCAGGTTCGTATGTGGTCGCGATCGCACGGGCGCCCGCTCTGGGCACGCCGCTGTGGGTCGCTACGCGGCGCGGTCGGCTCTTCGTCTCCATGAACGCTGACGGCCCGGCCGGCGCCGTGCTGTTCAAACGCATCGACACCGCCGCGCAGCCGACGCGCTTTGTCAGCGGCATTGCCGTCGATCCGGACAACCCGTATCGCGCTTTCGTCTCCTTCTCTGGATACGACGCCTACACGCCTGCGACACCGGGGCATGTCTTCGAGGTGCTGTACGACCCGGCGACAGCGACGGCCACCTGGACACCGCGCAGCGCCGGTCTCGGCGATCAGCCGGTGACGGGGCTAGCGTACGACGCGAGGACGGGGCGACTGTACGCATCGACCGACTTCGGCGTCGCCGTCCTGCCGCGCAACCGGCAGCTCTGGCTGCCGTCTGCGTCCGGGCGTCTTCCGCCGGTCGCGGTCTACGGGTTGACGCTCGACAACCGGTCTCGACTGCTCTATGCCGCCACCCATGGTCGGGGCGTCTGGCGCCTGGAGTTGTCCGACGACGATTGATGGCCGTTGTCGGGGGTTGGCGTCTCGACAGTGATCGACGCGTCGTCAGTCACGACCGCGTGCTGCCGCGCCATTGCTGCTCGCAGGCTTCGCAGCCGACGAAGACGCAGCGTCCTGCGCGCAGGTCTGCGGGCGCCGCTGGCAACTCAGCATCCGTAGATGATGAATGCGTTGCGACCGCTCGATCTCGGCCGCGCTCGAGGGGTGACTCCTGGCGGCGACCGCGCTGGCCGATGGCCTGGTGACGGCAGCGGGTCCGTCCTGCGCGATCGCGCCGCCCGCGGCCACCATCAGAATGGCCGTGGCAAGGCGAGCTGCATTCGGTTTGGAAGTCATGATGCTTTTCGAGATCGACATCCCAATGAAACGTTCCGACCTGCGTTCGCGATGACGAGAGGAGTCGACCTGCGCCGCGGCGCAGGCCCGGTTAGGATATCTCGATGATGTCTCCTGCTGCCGCGACGCCGATGAGCGTCGACGACGTCGTCTCGCTGCTCGCCACCGAGAGCTACGTCGCTGATCGGCGCCTCGCGACCTCGGTCTTCCTCGCGCTCAAGCTCGGCCGCCCGTTGTTCGTCGAAGGCGAGCCGGGCGTCGGCAAGACCGAGCTCGCCAAGGCACTCTCGCGCGCGCTCGCCACCTTGCTGCTGCGCGTACAGTGCTACGAGGGCCTCGACGTCGCGCAGACCGCGTACGAGTGGAACGTCGCGCGTCAGATGATGGAGATCCGGCTCGCCGAGGCGGCCCACGACGTCGGCGATGCGGAGTCGCGCGAGCGCCTCGCGAAAAGCCTCTACGCGCGCGGCATGCTGATCGAGCGCCCGCTGCTGCAGGCGCTGACGCAGACGCGATCGCCGGTCCTTCTCATCGACGAGCTCGACCGCGCCGACGAGCCTTTCGACGCCTTCCTGCTCGAGGTGCTGGCCGAGAA
>JAYVVB010000524.1:0-3440 GCA_043787455.1 Rhizobacter sp. | reverse complement strand
TCGGTCACGAAGTCCTTCGGTCCCTTGGTGTCGACCTGGAGCCGGTCGAGGTCGAGCGAGGCTCGGTTGATGATCGCCCCGGCGGCACGCGCCGCCTTGATGGCGATGTTGAGCATCGGGTGCAGCGCTTGGGACATCGAAAGGGGTCTGGTGCGTCGGCGCGGGCCGTGACGCCTTTCGGGCCGCGGTCGCATCGGGTCGCGCTGCAAAATGAGCGCACCGCATTTTAGCCGCCGCATGCTTCACGACCCCACCCGCTTCGTCCTTGTCGGCACCAGCCATGCAGGCAACGTCGGCGCCGCGGCGCGGGCGATGAAGGTGATGGGCTTCACCGAGCTCGTGCTCGTCGCGCCGCGCTTCGCCGACGTCCTCGAGCGTCCGGAAGCGACGGCGATGGCGAGCGGCGCGACGGATGTGCTCGTCGGCGCACGCGTCGTCGCCACGCTCGGCGAAGCGCTCGACGGCATCACCTATGCCTGCGCGACGGCGATGACGGCGCGCGACTTCGGGCCGTCCAACCACGCCCCGCGCGAGCTCTTCGCGACCCTCGCACCCGGCACGCATCGTCTCGCCTTGGTCTTCGGCTCGGAGCGCTACGGTCTCGCCAACGAGGATGTCTACGCCTGCCACGCCTGTCTCACGATCCCGACCGATCCGGCCTACGGCTCGCTCAACCTGGCGCAGGCAGTGCAGCTCCTGGCCTACGAATGGCGACTCGCGCAAGGCGGCTTCGGCGCGCCGGCGCGCGAGCTCGACGCGAACCGCGCCGACGCGGTAGCCGTGCGTGGTCTGGTCGCTCATTGGCAGGAATCGCTGGAGACGCTCGGCTTTCTCGATCCGGCGGCGCCGAAAAAGCTCATGGCGCGCCTCCATCGCCTCGCCAACCGCGCCGAGCTGAGCACGAAAGAGGTCCACATCCTGCGCGGCATCGCGCGAGCGGTCGCCGAGCGTTGTCGCTAAACTGATCCGCCCAGTCCCCGGTGTGCGACCCATGTTCCAGCGCCTTCGCGAAGACATCGCCTGCATCCGCGAGCGCGACCCGGCGGCGCGCTCGAACTGGGAAGTGCTGACCTGCTATCCGGGCCTGCACGCAATCGTTCTCCATCGCCGCGCGGCATGGTGCTGGAGCCACGGCCATCACTGGCTCGGCCGCTTCGTCTCGCACTTCACCCGCTTCCTCACCGGGATCGAGATCCATCCCGGCGCGACGATCGGCCGGCGCGTGTTCATCGATCACGGCATGGGCGTGGTCGTCGGCGAGACCGCCGAGATCGGCGACGACTGCACGATCTACCAGGGCGTGACGCTCGGCGGCACGTCGCTGACGCGCGGCGCCAAGCGCCATCCGACGCTCGGCCGCGGCGTCATCGTCGGTGCCAACTCGCAGGTGCTCGGCGGCTTCACGGTCGGCGACAACGCCCGCATCGGCTCGAGCGCGGTCGTGGTCAAGCCGGTGCCGCCCGGAGCGACGGCGGTCGGCAATCCGGCCCGCATCATCCAGGCCGACGCCGACGCGACGCGCGAAGCGACCGCGGCAAAGATGGGCTTTTCGGCCTACGGCCTGACGCAGGGCGACGACCCGGTCTCGCTGGCGATGAAGGGCCTGATCGACAACGCCTCGGGACACGAGCATCAGATCGCGCTCCTCTGGCAGGCGATCGAGAAGCTCTCGGCGCGCTCTCGCGAGCTGCCGAGCGAGGACTGCGTGCCAGGCGAGGCGCACACGACCGAGAGCTTCGACGCCGAGCGTCTCAACCGCCTCGTCAAGTGATCGAGGCGCGGCGCAGGCCGCGCTAACCGGCCTTCGTGGCCCTGATTGCCGACTTCGGACGGAAGGCGGCGCAAACCGCCGCGTCAGTCTCGATATACGGCCCGCCGATCAGGTCGATGCAGTACGGCACGGCCGCGAAGATGCCCGGCATCGGCGGCGTCGCGTCGCGCATGCCTTCGAGCGTCTCCGCGATCGACTTCGGCTGCCCAGGCAGATTGATCACCAGCGCTTTGCCGCGCACGACCGCGACCTGGCGCGAGAGGATCGCCGTCGGCACGAACGCGAGGGAGATCCGGCGCATCTGCTCGCCGAAGCCGGGCATCACCCTGGTCGCGACGGCCAGGGTCGCTTCCGGCGTCACGTCGCGTGGCGCCGGGCCCGTGCCGCCGGTCGTGAGGACGAGATCGCAGCGCACTTCGTCGACGAGCTCGCGCAAGGTCGCCGAGATCGTCGCTTCGTCGTCGGCGATGAGCCGCGTCTGCCATTCGATCGGGTTCCGCACCACGCGGCCGAGCCAGTCGCGCAGGGCCGGGATGCCCTTGTCCTCGTAGACACCGGCCGAGGCACGGTCGCTGACCGAGACCAGGCCGATGCGGACCGGTTCGCGCGTCTCGGCGTCGCGCGCGGATTCGTCAGGCATCGGACTCGTGCTCGCGGATGAACTGGAACAGCTCGCGATAGGCGCGACCGCTGCGCTGCTCGGGCACGTTGGACGCGTCTTTTCTCGCATTGCGCACCAGGGCGCGCAAGCGCTGCAGGTCCGCGCCCTTGTGATCGCTGGCGAAGCGTGTCGTCGCCGCGTCATCGGCGATCAGCTCGGCGCGCCAGCGCTCGGCCTGGTGCAACGCGAGCGAGTTGCGCGCATGACCGAGCTGGCGCTCGGCGACGGCCGCGCGCGCGAGCTCGACGTCGTTCGCGCGCATGAGCTTGCCGATCAGCTGCATCTGCCGACGCCGAGCTTCGTGGGCACGGATGCGCCGCGCGGCGCCAATCGCATCGACGAGCGACTCGGAGAGTCCAAGCGTGGCGATGTGATCGTCGGGCAGCTCGAGCAGGGCCTCGCCGAGCGACTGGAGCTCGTGCGACGCCTGCTTCCTGCGCGTCTTGCTCGGCCGCTCGCGCAGCGGCGCGGGCTCGCGGGCCGCCGCGGCTTCGGACGGCGGGCCGGGGACGGGGGGTCGCTCGGGCATGGTCGCGAAGAGGTCAATGAGGCAGGGCAGCGAAGAGGGCGTAGTTATCATAGTCGGGGCTCTAACGCCGATCATCACGAGCGCAATAGCGCCCTCCCTCCCTTGCCCCTCGCCTCATCCATGCCCCACGTCACCGAGGCCGTCGCGCCCACGCCTTCGGCCTTTGCCTACTCGCGCGACCAGTTCCGCGAGCTCGTCGACACCTGTCTCGCGACGGCGAAGACGCTCGGCGCGAGCGATGCGGTCGCCGAGGTTTCGGAGGGCGTCGGCCTGTCGGTGTCGGTGCGAAAGGGCGAGACCGAGAACATCGAGCGCAACCGCGACAAATCCGTGAGCGTCACAGTCTTTGTCGGCCAGCGGCGCGGCAACGCAAGCACCTCGGACTTCTCGCGCGCTGCGATCGAGCAGACCGTGCGCGCCGCGCACGACATCGCCCGCTTCACCGCGGAAGATCCCGCCGCCGGGCTTCCGGACGAGGC
>JAYVVB010000523.1:0-3150 GCA_043787455.1 Rhizobacter sp. | reverse complement strand
CAAGAACATCTCACCTTTGGAGTGCAGCAGCATGAACAAGTCAGTCAGCCAAGTGATCGTCAAAGTCTGGGTGGCGGCAGGGATTGCCGTCGTTACGGCTACGGCCGCAGCGTACCCTCTGACCACGTCCAAGGCGACTTCGGCGTCCATCGTGAGCGCGACCGTCCCGGTCGAACGGGCGACGGCCGTGCAGCCCGCTGCGCCGGACGTCAAGCTCGTCCCCATGAGGTCGTCGCAGGCGACGCCGCCTAGAGCCGTGAGCTTCGCTGCCGCGATGCTCGGGTCGGCCGGCTCTATGGCCGTGACATTCCCGTCCAACGCAGAGTCCGATTCAGCCACCCGCCCCGAGCCTCGGGCCAAAACTTGCCCTGGCGGCTGTACCCGCCCGACAAGGCGCCACGGATGAAGAGCCGCAAGCTAAATCATCGCTTGTTGTCCCTAGCGATCGCTCACGAGCTAGGGTTGATAGGCAGCAGCCCGCTTGTCCGGGGGATGCACGAAGGGAGCGCGGGCTACGACGACACTGGGCGGTCGAGTCGAACGCGCGCGAGCCCCTTGACCCCGGCCCTTGCCAAGACCGGTCACGCATCTGGCCAGGCTTGCCCGGGCGGTTGCGGCAAGGCAGGACGTCAGAACGGCGGCACGGTAATGCGATGAGCGCCGCGTGGAGTTGGTAACGCGTTGTCTGAAATTAACGTCGCATGGGTTTGAGTACAAACAGAACCGCTTGTGATGTGGAAGTGCCTGTAACCCAATCGAATAAAGAGGGACTCAAATGATCCGACCCAGAACAACGGTGATACCGGTGGTGGTGTATTTCGCGCTAACGACAGCGACTACTCTGCACGCACAGGAAAGGGCGCGGGCGGGCATGTGGGAGACCACAATAGGCAGCTCCGGGCAGACGACCACGGTCAGCACCTGCATGAAATCAGCGGATTGGGCGATGGTCAACGGGTCTGCGGCTATGGCCCGCGCCGAGGCTGAAAAAACACTGTCGAAAAGCGGTTGTGCGGTCAAAGATTTCAAAATAGACAATAGCGCCGTAACGCAAACTATTGTCTGCGAAAGCGGCGCAATGCTCACGGAGACCAAGTTTCTTAGCCGTGACAGCAACGAATCGAAGGTGACGTCCACGAGTGGTGGAGTCACCGCGGTGTCGTATACGAAGTCGCGGATAACCGGAGATTGTTGACCAGTCTGAGCAGCAGTATGAGGAAGGACCTGCGCCAACCGCGTGAGATGCCCTGGCAAAGCAGCTTGAAGTGGCGCTCACCCTCTTGGTCGAGATTGCTTTCGACGAGTCCATGGCGATCGCTCCCACACCTTTCGCGTTCGCATGCTGCCATCGATCTAAGCCCAGACTTTTACGCTTCTCGAAAGGACGATCCGCATGAACTTAAAGTTCTTGTTTGCGACCGTTTGTGCACTTGCGGTCGTCGCCCTTGCCTCCTGCGGGCGAGGAGAGGAAGCCGCGGGAAGCACCACTTCCCGTGCCACACCGGCCGACACGCCTCCTCCGTCCAAGATCGCCTCCGTCGATCCGTGCGCCCTCGTCACTAAGACCGAAGCCGAAGCGTTCTTCGCTGTCACGCTGACGGGTCCGGAGACGGAAGATTCTGGCGGATCCAGACATTGCATTTACAGAAATGCCTCCGGCAAATCCATGGTCGTCGGCATCAGCGATAGCCCGTCGAGCAAGGAGGCGCTCGAGCAGTTGGGAGCTCTGATGAATGCGCGAGCCGTGACGGGCGTTGGAGATGCAGCGATTGAGGGGCCGATTGGAATGAACTCCTTCGTGAAGGGCTCGACGATGTGCACAATCGACGCGGGCATTCCGCGCTGGAACGACGAACAGCTCCAGGCTCTGGCGAAAAAAGCTGCGAGCCGCTTGTAGAGGCCCCACGGTAGCCAAGCCCGGGGTCTACGCATGGCCACTACTCTTTACTCTGCGTCGTAGTAAATGATTTCGCCGTTCATGCGACGTAGGCACTGTCTAAATGGCGAGGCGACCTCGACTGCTGCAGCTCAATAGGCTTTGAAACCCTAAAGCGCTGGAGAATGCTTCCTAAGAAACGCTCTCCGCCGCTTGCAATGAGAAGCCGAACTGCGCTGCTCTCCGATGCAACTGCTTGATGACCCGTTCCTTGTACCGTTGCTCGTAGTGGTCGGCGCCGGGATCGGCGTACTTCATTCCGAAGCGCATCGCGTTGTAGAAGAGGACGGCGATCTTGCGGGCTGTTGCAGTCACTGCCTTGGCCTTGCCGATACGAGCTGCCAGGCGACGGTAGAACGCCCCCAGTGCCGTGTCGGTCTTCCCAACCGTGACCGCTGCCAGTCGAAGGAGCGCGGCCACCCGGTTGGTTGTCTTGCGCGTGTGCGACGACAGAACTTTGCCGCCGCTGACCTTGCAGCCGGGCGACAGCGTCAGCCATGACGTGAAGTGCTTCGCGCTCGGCCATCGGCCAAGGTCGGTGCCGCATTCACGGGGTCCATTTATTTTCAGTGCAATAAGTGACGGTTCGAATCGCCAGCAACGGCGCGGGCTCGGTTCGATAAGTTGTTGATTTCACTGGCATTGCTGTTCGGTTTCTTGGGGCGTATTGTGTGGAGCCCTGAGCTGAAGTGGAGCAGCGGCAATGCAAGGCTGGCAGACACCGTACCTGGGCCTACGCGACCTTCCGCGCGAGTTCAGCGAGTTCGAACTGCAGGCCTTCTTCAACTTCAGCCATGCAGAACATGAACTGATCGCGCGCCGGCGCGGCGATAACCTCAAGCTGGGCCTGGCGCTGCACATCGGCTTCGTGCGCATGAGCGGCCGGCCGCTGAACAGCGTGCCCGCCGCTCCCGCCGCGCTGCTTGGCCACCTGGGCCGCGAACTGGATCTCGCCACACCCGACCTGGCATCTCTTCGTGCGCTGTACGCCCGCGGCCGTACCTTTGACCACCAGCAGCAGGCCTGCGAGTGCCTGGGTTTTAGCTGGATGACGGAGCATCAGCGTCGCGTACTGGTTCGTGTCCTGCGCGATGAGGTCGCTCACTGCGCCGACCGCGAGAGGCTTCTGATTCACGCCCGCCAGTGGCTGTACGAGCACCGGCTGGTCATCGTGCACGATCGCGCCATCCGGACCTTGGTCGCCGCCGCCCTGG
>JAYVVB010000522.1:0-5571 GCA_043787455.1 Rhizobacter sp. | reverse complement strand
GGCGCCGGCGGCGTCGCCGGCCGAGGTGCGGGCGCCGCGCGAACAGGCCGAGCAGGGCCGGCTCGCACTTCGGCTCTCCGAAGCTCGCGGGCGCGAGCTGGAACACCAGATCGACACCCTGAACCAGCAGCTCGCGGAGACGCAGGAGCAGCTCACGTTCTTCAAGAAGGCCCGCGAGGGCAAGCGCTAGCCCGACACCCCCAGGAGACCGCATCATGTTCACGACCTCGAAGAAGCGACCATTCATCAAGATGGCCGCGCTGTCCACGCTGATCGCCGAAGGCGTCGAGATCACCGGCGACCTCGTCTTCTCGAGCGGGATGCGCATCGACGGCCGGGTCCGCGGCGACGTCACCGGCCGCGCCGCCGACGCCGGCGCGCCGACGCTGCTCGTCCTTTCCGCGAAGGGCCACATCGAGGGCGGCGTTCGCACCGGCGACGCGGTGATCAACGGCACGGTCGTCGGCGATCTCGACATCGAGCACCGCCTCGAGCTGCAGTCCGATGCGCGCGTGATCGGAACGATCCGCTATCGCCAGCTTCAGATGGACGTCGGCGCGACCGTGCAGGGCCAGCTCGTCCGGGTCGAGGCGGCGGCGCCGGTGGACAACGTCGTGGAGCTGGGGGCGGACAAGGCCGGAGCCGGCGCAGACCGGCGCTGACGGCGGCGAGGGCCGGCGCGGCGATGGGCTTCGCGGTCATTCGCCCCGCGCCGTTGCGCCTGCGATGGTGGTAGCGTCCCGAATGTCCGTTCTCATGGGTGATCCAGGGAGCCGATCTGCAAGGGACAGAACGATGAGAGCCACCGAGTCGCGGGAACGACCCGACCTGCCGACCCTCACCGAATCGCTGCCGCTCGACGATGCGGCGCTCGCTGCGGCGCTCGCGGCCGCCGAGGCCGGACTGCCGGTCGACGCCATGCGCGCGACGCAATCGCCACCGCCGCCGCACGTCGACATCGAGCTGCCGTTCAAGGTGCGGGCCGTCGACGAGTCACGTCCGGACGAGGACGTTTCACCGTATCGCGCGGCGCCGGCTCCAACGGTCACGACCCCGTTCGCGCCGCTCCTCGACCAGCTTCTCGACGCCGGCCCGGGTCGGTTCGGTCTACAGATCGACGTCAAGCACGACCACCGGGTCGTCGGTACTTGGGAGATCGACATCTCCCCTCGCGATCCCTCCGACGTCCACGTCTCGCAGGCCGGCGCCGTGCTCCACGCCTGCGTCGCCGCCGACGGCGACGTGCGCGCCACCGCCGCCTTCCTCGTCCTCGGCCACTGGTGGGTGAACAGCGCCGATCCGTTCGAACTCGATCAGCTCTACGACGCGCTGAGCTATGCCGTCCTCGAGCGCTTCGATGCGCTCATGGAAGGCCGCGCCGATCTCGCGCGCACCATGCCGCCCTACGTGCTCTACCTCGTCGACGCCCGGCAGAAGAAGCCCCGCGTGTTCAAGGCGGCGCGCCTCGAGCTCGCCCTGCTGCGCGCGCTCGGCGACGGCCACGCCGTGCCCGGACTCGACCTGCACATCGCGCACGGCCGCGGCACGGGGGTCTCGCCGCTTTCGGCGACGCTGCCATCTGAGCTGTCGGCCGCCGACGTCGCGCCGCCCGAGCCCGTGCGCCGCCGGGCCGACGAAGTGTTCGTGCCCGAGCGGCTCTCGGAAGCGAACCTGCGCTGGATGCGAAAAGGCTAGCGCGAGTCGTCGTGAGAGGGCCCACCGGCGCGCCGCCGCGCGCCGATCAGGCCGGCTGCGGCTCAAGCGTCCGGACGAGGTCGGCGAGCTCGCGCGCCGCGGGACCGAAGGCGTAGGCGTCCATGCCCAGGCTGCCCATCGTCGCGCTGTCGTGGACGCGCAGCGGCGGCGTCGCCCGGCCGCCCGCGCCCGCGGCGACGTACCACGGCAGCAGGTGCTCGTCGGTCGGATGCATGTCGACAGCATGCGGCGCGCGCGTGCGATAGGCGAAGAGCGCATCCCAGTCGAGCTCGCGCGAGCGCTGGGCGATCCAGCCGCGAAAGGCCGCGGACTCGGGGATCTCGGCCTGCGTCGGGTCGGGATGAAGACCACCGCCCGAGAAGACGCGGCGCAGGTTGTGGGTGATGCTGCCGCTGCCGAGCACGAGCACGCCTTCCTTCGTCAGCGAAGCGAGCGCTTCGCCGAGCGCGAACTGTTTCTCCGGCGAATCGGTCGGGACGAAGGCGAGCGGGACGACCGGGATGTCCGCCGCGGGAAAGAGGTAGCGCAGCGCAGTCCATGCGCCGTGATCGAGGCCGCCTTGCTCGAGTCGGTCGGCATCGATGCCGGTCGAGCGTAGCAGCGTGACGATGCGCGACGCCAGGGCCGGATCGCCGGGCGCGTCGTAGCGCAGGGTGAAGAGCTTCGGATCGAAGCCGCCGAAGTCGTAGACCGCGCTATGGCGCGCTGCCGCGAGCACGACCGGCTTTCGCGCCGCGGTATGCGCCGAGACGCTGACAATGGCCTTCGGCTTGCCGAACGCGGCGCTGAGCGCCGACCCGAGGCGCTGCATGAACGCGCCGGCCGCGCCGGGCTCGAGCGCGATCATCGGCGAGCCGTGGGAGACGAAGATCGGGGGCAGGGCGGAACTCATGCAGGATTGGAGCACCGTCCCGTCGGCGGTCTATTCAGTGACCCTGCACGCAGCGTTCACGACTCGTGTAAGTTCGGTTCGATGACGACCCGCGCGACAGCCGTTTCTGTGCCTGTGGCCGACTCTCCACGCGCGCCTTCGGCCTTGCAGCTCGGCTGGCGCCAGCTCATGCGCGACTTCCGTGCTGGCGAGTTGCGCCTCCTCGTCGTCGCGGTGACGCTGGCGGTGGGCGCCCTCACTGCCGTCGGTTTCTTCGCCGATCGCATCAATGGCGGCCTCGCCCGCGACGCGCGCCAGATGCTCGGCGGCGACGCGATCGTCTCGAGCGACCAGCCCGCGCCGCCGAGCTTCGCCGAGAAGGCGCGCGCGCTGGGCCTCGTCACCGCAACCACGGCGAATTTCCCGAGCATGGGCCGCGCGCCCGACGACAAGGGAGGCGCGACGCGGCTGGTGAGCGTGAAGGCGGTGAGCGCCGCCTATCCGCTGCGCGGCATGCTGCGTGTACGCGGCGCCGTCGGATCGAAGGAGAGCGACGTCGCCGAGTCGCCGGCACCCGGCACGGCGTGGGTCGACGCTTCGGTGCTGGACTCGCTCGGCCTCCAGGTCGGCGACACGCTTCTCCTCGGCGACGCGAGCCTGAAGATCGCGCGCGTCATCGTCATCGAGCCCGACCGCGGCACGGGCTTTTCGAGCTTCGCGCCGCGCGTGATGCTGAGCGAGACCGACCTGCCGTCGACCGGCCTGGTGCAGCCGGCGAGCCGCATCGGCTATCGCTTCGCGCTAGCCGCGCCCGGCGCCGGCGACGACGCCAAGGTCACGGCTTTCACCGACTGGGTCGACGCCGAAGTGAAGGCGAAGGGGCCGCGCGGCCTGCGCGTCGAGTCGTTCGCCACCGGCCGGCCCGAGATGCGCCAGACGCTCGACCGCGCCGAGAAATTCCTCAACCTCGTCGCCCTGCTCGCGGCGCTGCTTGCCGCCGTCGCGGTCGGCATCGCGTCGCGCGATTTCGCCGGGCGCCACCTCGACGACTGCGCCATGCTGCGCGTGCTCGGCCTGCCGCAGCGCACGATCGCGCTCCAGTACGTCATCGAGTTCGCTCTCGTCGGCCTGCTCGCGAGCGGCGTCGGCCTGGTGCTCGGCTTTGCCGTCCACTACGTCTTCGTCTGGCTCCTCTCCGGCCTGGTCGAGGCCGTGCTGCCGGCGCCGGGTGCGTGGCCCGCGCTCTTCGGCGCCGGCGTCGGCTTCACCCTGCTGCTCGGCTTCGGCCTGCCGCCGGTGCTGCAACTGGCGCGCGTGCCGCCGCTGCGCGTGATCCGGCGCGACGTCGGCGCGATGAAGCCGGCGTCGCTCGCCGTCCTCGGCGCCGGCGCCATCGGCTTCGCGGCACTCCTCCTCGGCGTCGCCCGCGACCTGAAGCTCGGCCTCATCGCCGTCGGCGGCTTTGCTGGCGCGGTGCTCGTGTTCGCGCTCTGTTCGTGGGGCGCGCTCGTGCTCCTGCGCCGCTCGGTGCCCGAAGCGCGGGCGCCGCGCTGGCTCGTCCTCGCGACGCGCCAGCTCGCGGCCCGGCCGGCGTTCGCGGTGCTGCAGGTGTCGGCGCTCTCGGTCGGCCTGCTGGCGCTGATCCTGCTCACGCTCCTGCGCACCGACCTGATCTCGAGCTGGCGCCAGGCGACGCCCAAGGACGCACCGAACCGCTTTGTCATCAACGTCCAGCCACCGCAGGCCGAGACCTTCCAGGCGCGGCTGCGCGCTTCGGGCGTGACGCGCTATGACTGGTTCCCGATGATCCGCGGCCGCCTCGTCGGCATCGACGGCAAGGCCGTCGTTGCCGACGATTTCCCCGAGCCGCGCGCGCACCGCCTCGTCGATCGCGAGTTCAACCTCAGCCACGGCGCGACCCTGCCGGCACACAACACCATCGTCTCCGGGAAGTGGACCGACAACGAAGCCGGCGGCCTGAGCGTCGAGGACGGCATGGCCGAGACCCTCGGCCTGAAGCTCGGCGACACGCTGCGCTTCGACGTCGGCGGAATGGCGATGGAGGGTCGCGTCACGAGCATCCGCAAAGTCGACTGGTCGTCGATGCGGGTCAATTTCTTCGTCCTCTTCCCGACCGCGACCGTCGTCGACGCGCCCGTGAGCTACATCGCCGCCTATCGCGCGCCCGAGACGCCGGGCTTCGACAACGGCCTCAGCCGCGACTTCCCGAACATCACCTCGATCGACGTCTCGGCCTCGATCGCGCAGGTGCAGCGCGTCCTCGACCAGGTCGTGCGCGCGGTCGAGTTCCTGTTCGCCTTCACGCTCGCCGCCGGCCTCGTCGTCCTGTTCGCGGCGGTGAGCGCGACGCGCGAGGCGAGGGCGCGCGAGTTCGCGGTGATGCGCGCACTCGGCGCGAGCGGCAAGCTCCTCGCACAGGTGCAGCGCGCCGAGCTGCTCGGCGTCGGCGCACTCGCGGGATTCCTCGCTTCGCTCGCCGCGATCGCCGTCAGCTGGGCGCTCGCGCACTACGTCTTCGAGTTCAGCTGGAACCCGTCGCCGTGGGTGCCGCTCGCGGGCGCGGGCACCGGCGCGGTGCTGGCGCTGGCCGCCGGGTGGTGGGGACTGCGCGAGGTGCTGAGGCGCCCGGTCGTTCAGACCTTGCGGCAGGCCGCCGATCTGTAGGGCGAAGAGCGCGAATTTGTAGACGCAAGCGGGCGAAATCGCTCGCGCTGCGACGGCGAATCGGGCCTTGCGTCACGAAGCCGCTCGCAGGCCGGCGGCATACTCGGCGCCATGCCGACGCAGACCCGGGACCGCGTGTTTCGCGTCCTTCATCTCGAGGACTCGGAGCTCGACCACGAACTGCTCCTGGCCCATCTCGCGCGCGGCGGACTGAACGCGCAGACGCGCCGCGTCGACTCCGAGCACGCCTTTCTCGAGGCGCTCGTCGAACCGTGGGACCTCGTCGTCTCCGACTACAA
>JAYVVB010000521.1:0-2971 GCA_043787455.1 Rhizobacter sp. | reverse complement strand
CAAGGCGGCGCGCGCGCCGTCGCCCTCGACCTCGTGCTGCCCGACCGCAGCTTCGACGGCGTCGCCCCGGGCGCCGACCTCGCGCTCCTGCGCGGCCTGCTGGCGATGCGCCATGCCGGCGTCCTCGTGCTCGCCCGCACCGTAGACGACGGCGGACTCGAACGCGCGATCCACGCGCCGTTCCTCGCCGCGGCCGGACCGGAAGGCAGCGGCTTCGCACTGCTGAAGGCGGATCGCGACGGCGTCGTCCGGCGCATCGACGAGCGTCTCGGCGCCGATGGCGCTTCGGTCGCGACGATGACCGGCCAGCTCGCACGCCGGCTCGACCGCCCGGTGCAAGCCGGGCTCATCGACTATGCGCGGCCGATCGGCATCGAACCGACCTCGATGCTGTCGGTGATGAACCTGGCGCAGAAAAACGACATCGCCGCGCTGCGCCGCGCGTTCGGCGGCAAGGTCGTCTTCGTCGGCGCGTTGCTGCCCTTCGTCGATCGCCATCGCGTGCCCGTCGCGCTCGGCTCGGGCGGCTACGCGCCGGCCTCGATGCCCGGCGTGCTGGTGCATGCGCAGATCTTCCGGACGCTCGTCGAGGGCGGCGCGCTGCCGGTGCGGCCCGTGGCGGCGGCTCTGCTCGCGGCGCTGCTCGCCGGCCTCGGCTGGTGGTTCGCGATTCGCTGGCGGCCGACGCTGGCGATCGTCGTCGCCGGCCTCGTGCTCCTCGCGATCGTCGCGCCCGCGGCACTGGCCTCGGGCTCGGCGGTGCCGATCGCCGGCGCGGCCACCGCGCTCCTGGCGTGTGCTGCGATCCGCTTCGGTCTCGAACTGCGCGCCGACGTCGCTGCGCGGCGCCGCCTGCGACGGCTCTTCGGCGGCTACGTCAGCCCCGACGTCATGACCGAGCTCGAGGCCGGACGGCTCGACGGCATGACGAGCCAGCGCCGCTTCGTCTGCGTCATGTTCATCGACGTGCGCGGCTTCACGACGCGCGTCGAGAGCGACGCGCCCGAGAAGGTGACGGCCCTGCTCAACACCTTGTTCGAGACCGCGACCGAAGTCGTGCACCGGCATGGCGGCACGGTCAAGGAATTCATGGGCGACGGCGTGATGGCGTTCTTCGGTGCGCCGCGCGCGCTGCCCAACCCGGACCAGGCCGGCTTCGACGCTGCGCGCTCGATGCTGGCCGAGCTCTCGCGCATCAACGATGCGCTGAAGTCGCGCGACGAAGCGCCGCTCGCGATCGGCATCGGCCTGGCTTCGGGCGAGGCGGTCGTCGGCCACATCGGCTCCGAGACCCGTCATGCCTACGGTGCGGTGGGCGACTGCGTGAACCTCGCATCGCGCCTCGAAGGTCTGACGAAGACGCTCGGCTTTCCGCTCCTGATGTCGGCGTCGGTGCATGCGGCCATCGCAGACAGCGCCGCGACCGAGGCGCTCGGCGAGCACGCCATCAAGGGCCACACGGCGGTGACCGTGTTCGGCTGGCGCTGATCGCGCGGTCGAGACGGACGGCTAGGCCGTCGCGGCCGACGAAAGCCTGGGCCGCAGGACGGCGGCGAGCAGCGCGCACGCCGCCAGCGTCCAGACGACGACCGCGCCCGATGGCAGGTCGAACAGCGCCGACAGCGCGAGGCCGAGGGCGTAGCCGAGTGCACCGACGACGTAGGCGACGCCGTAGCGGCTCCGGCCGCGCCAGCTGCGCGTCGCGAGCGCGGGAATGATCAGGCTCGAGAACACGAGATAGACGCCGACGAGCTGCACCGACGCGGTGACGGCGAGCGCGAACACGGCATAGAAGCCGAAGCGTCCGAGCCGCTCGACCCAGCCGAGCCAGAGCGCCGCGAGCAGCACGACCGAGAGCGCCGCGAGCCACGCGATCTGGGTCGCGTTGACCCAAAGGATCTGGCCGACGAGCAGATCCTTCAGATGCTCGCCGCCGTGCGGATTGCCGGCGAGCAGCAGGATGCCGGCGCATGCGGCGAGGATGAACATCACGCCGATCAGCGCCTCCTGCTGCTGCGGCGCGCGCCGCTCGGTCCAGGTCAGCAGCCACGCGCCTAGGAGCGCCGCCGAGACCGCCGCGGCCTGCACCGCGACTCCCCCTTCCGGCAGGCCGATCGCGTCGGCGGCGATCACGCCGAGGCCGGCGATCTGCGCGATCGCAAGGTCGATGAAGACGATGCCGCGGTCGAGCACCTGCATGCCGAGCGGCACGTGCGTGGCGAGCACGAGCAGGCCGGCGACGAGCGCCGGGCCGAGGATGCCGGCGTCGAGAGCGCTCCAGTTCATGGCTTCGCTGCGGCGCCGGCGAGAAGTCGGGCGACGGTGTCGTCGAAGAGCGAGAACAGGTCCTTCGCGGCGTCGCTGCCGCCGACCGTGAACGGAATCTTGACGACGGCGATGCCGGCGTTCTTGCCGAGCCACTCCGACGGCCTCGAGTCCTGGTACGCGGAGTACAGGACCATGCGCGCCGGCGAGCCCTTCAGCGTCGCCAGCACTTCCTGAAGATGCGATGCGGTCGGCTCGACGCCGGGCTTGGGCTCGAGCACCGCGACCTCCTTCATGCCGAGCCAGTCGTAGAGGTAGACGAAACCCTTGTGCTGCGACGCGGTCGAGACGCCCCTCAGCGGCGCGGCCTGCGTCGACCAGCGCGACATCGCCAGCTGCCAGCGCTGGCTGAAGTCGGCCTGCTGCTTCTCGTACTGCGCCGCGTGCGAAGGATCGATCTGGCGCAAGCGCGCGCCGAGCGCCGCTGCGACCAGCGCGATGTTCCTCGGATCGGTCTGGATGTGCGGGTTGCCCGAGGCATGCACGTCGCCTTGCGAGCGGTCGAGCTGGCTCGGCAATTCGAGCTTCTTGACGTAGTCGGCGGCGGCGAAGTTGCCGGGCTGGCCCGGCTGCACCTTGGCGTTGCCCGACTGCTGCAGCAGCACCGGCAGCCAGCCGATCTCGAGCTCGGCGCCGGTGCAGGCGA
>JAYVVB010000520.1:0-6074 GCA_043787455.1 Rhizobacter sp. | reverse complement strand
AGCTTCTCGACCGTCTCGCCGCTCTTCACACCGAGGCCGCCCCACATCTGCACCGCCGCGTCGATCACCTGCTGCGCACCTTCTGTGGCGGCGAGCTTGGCCATCGCCGCCTCGCGCGTGACGTTGCCGCCCTGGTCGCGCAGCCAGGCGGCACGGTAGGTGAGGAGCGCGGCGCTGTCGATCGTCGTCGCCATCTCGGCCAGCTTGGCCTGAGTGAGCTGGAAGTCGGCGAGGACGCCGCCGAACATCTTGCGCGAGGTCGCGCGCGCCATCGCCTCGTCGAAGGCCCGCCGGGCGAAACCGAGCGCCGCGGCGGCGACCGAAGTGCGGAAGACGTCGAGCGTCCGCATCGCGACCTTGAAGCCCTCGCCTTCGGCGCCGATGCGCTGCGATGCGGCGACGCGGCAGTTCGTGAAGCGCAGCCGCGCGAGCGGATGCGGTGCGATCACCTCGATGCGCTCGGCGATCTCGAAGCCGGACGCGTCGGCGTCGACGATGAAGGCACTGATGCCTCTTGAGCCAGCGTCGCCGGTGCGCGCGAAGACGACGTAGAAGTCGGCGATGCCGCCGTTCGAGATCCAGGTCTTTTCGCCGTCGAGGATGTAGCCGTCGCCGTCGGCGCGGGCGGCGCAGCGCATCGCCGCGACATCGGAGCCGGCTTCGGGCTCGGAGAGCGCGAACGCCGCGATCGCATCGCCGCGCGCGACACGCGGCAGGTAGCGCTGGCGCTGCTCGACCGTGCCGGCGAGGCTGATCGAGCCCGAGCCGAGGCCCTGCATCGCGAAAGCGAAATCGGCGAGGCCGTTGTGGCGGGCGAGCGTCTCGCGAATCAGGCAGATCGATCGCGTGTCGATCGCATCTTCGCTGCCGCCGAATTCACGCCCGCCGACCGCATGCGCGAGCCAGCCGGCGCCACCGAGCGCGCGCACGAGCGATCGGCACTCCGCGTCGACGTCGCTGCCGTGCGCGTCGGCGACGTGAGTCCCGGCCCAGGCGTCGAGCTCGCGCGCGAGCGCGGCGTGCCGGGGTGCGAAGAACGGCCAGTCGAGGTAGCTCATGGCGCTTCTCCCTCTTTGGCTCCCTCTCCCGCTCGCGGAAGAGGGTCGGGGTGAGGGTCTTCGCGCGCCGCCGTTCCCTCATCCCCCGCCTTCTCTCGCGAGCGGGAGAAGGCGCCAGTCCGGGCATCGCGTTCCATCAGTTGCCCTCGAACTTCGGCTTCTGCTTCGCCGCGAACGCCTCGTACGCACGCGTGAAGTCCTCGGTCAGCATGCAGATCGCCTGCGCCTGCGCCTCGGCCTCGATCGCCTGCTCGATCGTCATCGCCCACTCCTGATGGAGCATCGTCTTGGTGATGCCGTTGGCGAAGGTCGGCCCGGCGGCGAGATCGGCGGCGAGCGCCATCGCCTCGTCGATCAGCCGCGCCGGATCGACGAGCTTGTTGAGAAAGCCCCAGCGCTCGGCCTCTTCGCCGCCGAGCGAGCGGCCGGTGTAGAGCAGCTCGCTCGCGCGGCCTTGGCCGACGATGCGCGGCAGCATCGCGCACGCGCCCATGTCGCAGCCGGCGAGGCCGACGCGGCTAAAAAGGAACGCCGTCTTCGATCGCGCCGTGCCGACCCGCAGGTCCGACGCCATCGCCAGGATCGCGCCCGCGCCGGCGCAGACGCCGTCGATCGCCGCGACGATCGGCTGCGGGCAGGTGCGCATTGCCTTGACGAGGTCGCCGGTCATGCGCGTGAACATCAGGAGCTCGGGCGCCTTCAGCTTGACGAGCGGGCCGATGATCTCGTGTACGTCGCCGCCCGAGCAGAAGTTGTCGCCGGCGCCGGCGAGGACGACGACCTTGACGTCGCTCGCATGGCGCAGCCGCTCGAACAGGTCGCGCAGCTCGGCGTACGAGTCGAACGTGAGCGGGTTCTTGCGCTCGGGCCGGTCGAGCGTGATCGTGGCGACGCCGCCGCTGGCCTGCCAGCGGAAGTGCTTCGCTTGGTAGGCAGCGAGCGGCCGACGGTTGCCGGCGGCCAGCGCCGGGTCGAGCGCGGAAGGGACAGCGGGGCTCATGGCGCGGGCTCCCAGGCCGGCGCATCGCCGTCGAGCAGATGCGATCGCAGCTCGCCGAGCTTGGCGTACAGGTCGCGCACCGCATCGGAGTCAAAGCCGGCGAAGAGCTCGCGGATCCAGCGCTCGTGCGCTTCGGCGATCTCGTCGAAGCCGGCGCGGCCGACCGGCGTGAGACGCACGCTCCAGAACAGGTGGTTGTCGGCGCCGTTGTCGCGCTTGACCCAGCCTTCCTTCTCGAGATCGTCGGTGATCTGGGTGAGGTTGCCGCCGACGATCCGCATCAGGCGCGACAGGTCGACCATCCGCATCGCGGCGTTGACCCGGCTCAGCTGCGAAAGGTAGTCGAAGCGCGAGAGCGAGATGCCGAAGCGATCCTGCAGGCGCTTCCTCACCTCATTCTCGATCTGCGTCGTGCTGGCGAGCAGGCGCGTCCACAGTTGCAGCACGCCGTCGTCGCCGCTCACGGGGGCGACGGCGCCGTCGCCCCATGTCTGCGCCTGCAGATCGTTCTTCTCCATGTCTTTCGCTCTCTTCGTCATCATTCCCGGCGCCGGCTCAGACGCCGAGCGCCTTGTTCGCCGCCGCGAGCGGGCTAAGGCCGCCGGCCTGCGCCGCCGCGCGCTCGCGCTCGAGGTTGCGCTCGAGCTGCACCTTGGCGGCACGGTACTGCTTCGGCCAGGCGAGGTCGGTGTAGCCGATTTTCGCCGCTTCGAGCAGCGTCCACGCCGGATTGGCCAGGTGCGGCCGCGCTACGGCGCAGAGGTCGGCGCGACCAGCGGCGATGATGCTGTTGATGTGATCGGCCTCCGAGATCGCACCGACCGCGATCGTCGGGATGCCGGCTTCGTTCCTGATGCGGTCGGCGAAGGGCGTCTGGAACATGCGCCCGAACACCGGCTGCTCCTTCTTGCTCACCTGCCCCGAGGAGCAGTCGATGAGGTCGGCGCCGGCAGCCTTGAAGATGCGCGCGATCTCGACCGCGTCGTCGGGCGTGATCCCGCCCTCGACCCAGTCGTGCGCCGAGATCCGCACCGACATCGGCTTGTCCTTCGGCCAGACCTCGCGCACCGCGTGGAAGATCTCGAGCGGGTAGCGCAGGCGATTAGCGAGCGAGCCGCCGTACTCGTCGGTGCGCTGGTTGGTGAGGGGCGAGATGAACGACGAGAGCAGGTAGCCGTGCGCGCAGTGCAGCTCGAGCCAGTCGAAGCCGGCTTCGGCGGCATAGCGCGTCGAGCGGACGAAGTCGTCGCGGATGCGGTCCATGTCGACGCGCGTCATCGCCCGCGACCAGTCGCTCACGCCGTCGAGATACTGCTGCGGCGAGGCCGAGATCAGCTCCCAGTTGTCGGCTTCGAGCGGCTGGTCGATGCCGTCCCACGCCAGCCGCGTCGAGCCCTTGGCGCCAGAGTGGCCGAGCTGGATCGCGATCTTCGCCTCGCTGTTGGCGTGGACGAAGTCGACGATGCGCTTCCACGCGTCGCGCTGCGCCGTGTTCCACAGGCCCGGGCAACCGAGCGTGATGCGCGCCTCGGGCGACGGGCACGTCATCTCGGCGAACACGAGCCCGGCGCCGCCCATCGCGCGCGCGCCGAGATGGACGAGATGGTAGTCGCCGGGAATGCCGTCGACCGCCGAGTACTGCGCCATCGGCGAGACGACGATGCGGTTGGCGAGCGTCACGCCGCGCAGCGTGAACGGCGTGAGCATCGGAGGCGGCGCGCGGCGCGCCGCATCGCCCTCTCTCCCGCTCTCGGAAGAGGGTGGGGATGTGGGTGAGCCCGGCGCGCGTCGATCGCCCGCACCCCAACCCTCTCCCGCAGGCAGGAGAGGGGGCAAGACAGAGCGTTCAGCGATCCATGTTTCGTGCTGCTCGACATACTCCTTGTCGCGCAGGCGAAGGTTCTCGTGGCTGATGCGCTGGCTGCGCGTCAGCAGCGAATAGGCGAACTGCTCGGGTGGCAGGTTGACGTAGCGGTCGACGTGCTCGAACCACTCCGTCGAGTTGCGCGCCGCGTTCTGGATCCGCAGCACCTCGATGCTGCGCAGGTCTTCGTAGTGCTTCAGCGCCGCGGCGAGGTCGCCGGGGTGCTGGCCGATCGAGCGTGCGAGCTCGATCGCGTCCTCGAGCGCGAGCTTGGTGCCCGAGCCGATCGAGAAGTGCGCGGTATGCGCGGCGTCGCCCATGAGCACGACCGGCACCGGCTTGTCCCCCCTCTCCTGTCCGTCCAGCCAGTGCACCCAGCGCTGACAGACGACGCGCGGGAACTTGATCCATTGCGCCGAGCCGCGCAGGTGCGACGCGTTCGAGAGCAGCGCGTGGCCGTCCAGGTGCTTTGCGAACAGCTTCTCGCAGAACGCGATCGCTTCCTCCTTTTCCATCGTCTCGAGACCGGCGGCGCGCCACACCGGCTCGGGCGCCTCGACGATGAAGGTCGAGTGGGTGTCGTCGAAGCGGTACGCATGCGCCTGGAACCAGCCGTGCTCGGTCTCCTCGAAAGCGAACGTGAAGGCGTCGAAGAGCTTGGTCGTGCCGAGCCAGACGAAGCGGCAGCGGCGCACGTCGATGTCGGGGCGATAGGTTTCGGCGAACTCGGTGCGAATGCGGCTGTTGAGGCCGTCGCTGGCGGTGACCAGATCGGCATCGGGAAAGTCGTCGGCCGACTTCACGTCGGTGCTGAACACCAGCTCGACGCCGACGTCCTCGCAGCGTTCCTGCAGGATGTTGAGCAGGCGCTTCCTGCCGATGCCGCAAAAGCCGTGGCCGCCCGACGTGATCTTCGCGCCGCGGATGTTGACCTCGATGTCGTCCCAGTGGTTGAAGGCATCGAGGATCTTCGCCGCGCTCGTCGGATCGGCGACCTGCAGGTTGCCGAGCGTCTGGTCGGAGAAGACGACGCCCCAGCCGAAGGTGTCGTACGCAAGGTTCCTCTCGACGACGCGGACGCGGTGCGACGGGTCCTGCTGCTTCATGAGCAGCGCGAAGTAGAGGCCGGCCGGGCCGCCGCCGATGCAGACGATGTTCATCGCGCGATCTTCGCTCTTTGGTCGTCGCCGTGCGCGATCACTCGGGAATCAGGTGCCACACGCCGTCCTTCAGCTGCATCAGCTCGCGGCCGCGCTTGTCGAAGCCCGAGTGATCGGCGGCGGTCATGTTGTAGACGCCCTGCGTGCCGACGAGCTCCTTCGTCTGCTCGAGCGCATCGCGCAGGGCCGAACGGAACTCGGGCGTGCCCGGCTTGCCCTTCGCAGCCGCGATCGGCACGGCCTTTTGCAGCAGCAGCCCGGCGTCGTAGACGTTGGCGCCGAAAGTCGCGGGCTTCGAGCCGTACATCTTGTCGTAGGCCGCGATGTAGTCGAGCGCGACCTTCTTCGACGGGTTGCTGTCGGGCATCTCGGGCAGCACCAGCATCAGGCTGGCGGCCATCACCGCGCCTTCGACGTTCTTGCCGCCGAGTCGCATGAAGTCGGGCGTCGCCGCGCCGTGCGTCTGGTAGATCTGGCCCTTGTAGCCACGCTCGACGAGCGTGATGTGCGGAAGCACCGTGCCGCCGCCGGCAGCGCCGACGAGCACCGCATCGGGGTTTGCGGCGATGATCTTCGTCGCCTGGCCGAGCACGCTCTGGTCGCTGCGCGCATAGCGCTCGTTGGCGACGATCTTCATGCCCGCCTTCTCGGCCATCGGCACGAAGGTGCGGTACCAGGACTCGCCGTAGGCGTCGGAGAAGCCGATGAAGCCGACCGTCTTCACGCCCTTCCTCACCATGTGCGCGACCAACGCCTGCGAGATCAGGTCGTCGTTCTGCGTGGTCTTGAAGACCCAGCGTTTCTGGTCGTCCATCGGCAGCACGACGGCCGGCGTGCCGACCGGCGCCAGCATCGGCGTCTTCGCCTCGGCGATGAACTGGATCGTGCCCATGGCGTTGGGCGAGCCGGAGGGGCCGATGATCGCGTCGACCTTGTCCTCGGTGAGGAGCTTCTTGACCAGCGCCACCGACTGCGTCGGGTCGGAGGCGTCG
>JAYVVB010000519.1:0-2885 GCA_043787455.1 Rhizobacter sp. | reverse complement strand
ATCGCAACGATCCGGTCGGCTGACCTGCTCGACCTGCTCCGACGAGTAGAGCAGTGAGGAGTCATTGAAACGACGCACCGCTTACAGCGGACCTGTAGCCAGGTCTTTCGGTATGCCGTGGCAACGGTGCGCGCGGAAAATGATCCGAGTCGCGACCTGCGGAGTGCGCTGGCCCGGTCCAGGCCGCAACGCTACGCGACGCTGACGGATCCCCGCGAAGTCGGCCGTCTCCTGCGCGACATCGACTCGCACGAAGGGACCTTCGCGACGAAGCGTGCGATGCAACTGGCCCGATGCTTTTCGTGCGGCTGGGAGATGTGCGCATCCGGAGCGAACTGAAGCCCTTGACCAATCGCAGTGCCTGGGTCTTCCCTGGCGTGCGCACGAACGGCGAGCCGATGAGCGAGAACACGGCCAACGCTGCGCTGCGTCGCATGGGCTATGACCGAAAGACGCTGACTGCGCACGGATTTCGGAGAATGGCTTCGACCATGCTTCACGAGCAAGGCTGGCCCTCAGACGTGATCGAGAGGCGGCTCGCGCACGCCGAACGCAACTCCCTCAAGGCTGCGTACAACCACGCGGAGCATCTTCCAACTTGTCGAAAGATGATGCAGGCCTGGGCCGACTATCTGGACGCACTACGCGACGCTCCTCGACCACCGGCACATCCTCGCCCAAGCTCGGTGGACAAGCCCTCCCGCTCGCAAGCGCAGAAATACAAGTTCGATTCCAGCCGGCGGGACCAGCGACGTTCTTCCAGGACTTCCCCGAAAATCCCAGTCCGCAAAACCCAGCATCGATCCCGACGTTCACGCCAGCCAGCGAAAGAGCAGCGGGATCAGCAGCGACGCCAGCAGCACCTGCAGGCCGAGGGCGATCCCGGCATAGGCGCCGGCATCGCTGTGCACATGCAGCGCCCGCGCGGCGCCGATGCCATGCGATGTCGTGCCGAGAGCGAAGCCCCGCACCGCCCAGTTGTCGATACGCAGCAGATCGAAGAGATACTTGGCCGAGAGCGCGCCGACCAGTCCCGTCACGACGGCGAAGACCGCGGCGAGCGCCGGCACGCCGCCGATCTGCTCGGCGATGCCCATCGCCACCGGCGCCGTCACCGACTTCGAGGCCAGCGACCGCACGACCTCGGCCGGCATGCCGAACAGCCATGCGAGGAAGACGGCACTGCCGCCGGCGGTTGCGCCGCCGACGAGCGCTGCGACGACAAGTGCCACGCCGCGCCTCTTCACTTCGGCGCGACGCTGCCAGAGCGGCCAGGCGAGCGCCACGACCGCGGGCCCGAGCAGGACGTGGACGAACTGCGCCCCGGCGAAATAGGTCGGATACGACGTCCCTGTCGCGAGCAGCAAGCCGCCGAGGACGATCACCGACCAAAGCACCGGATTCGCCCACGGCGCGCGGTCGACGCGGTCGTAAAACGCTGCGGCGGCGACGTAGGTGACGAGCGTCGCCGTCAGGCCGAACAGCGGCGCCGTCGACAGGTAGACCCACAGCTGGACGAAATCAGGCATTGCTTTGCGCCTGGACCCTGCCCTGCCGCAGCAAGGCGCGCAGCACCAGCGCCGTCACGGCCATGCCGACCCAGGTCGAGAGCACGATCACCGCGAGCAACTGCGGACCGTAGCGCGACACGAGGCCGAGGTGCGTAATGACGCCAACACCGACCGGCACGAAGAGGAGCGACAGATGCGCCAGCAGCACGTCGGCGGCCGCCCTCGCCGGCTCACGGATCCGCGGCCAGCAGAGGCCGATCAGCAGCAGCACCAGGCCGACGACCGGTCCCGGGAATGGCAGCCGCAATGCGAGCGTCAGGCCCTCCCCGGCCGCCTGAAAGAGCAGCAACAATGCCACGCCGCGCAGTGCCGTCATCGGGATTTTCTTCTCTCGCGTAAGATATGGGTTGTGTTTTGACAAAGTGATTTTGACGCACCCGCTGTCTTCGCGCTCCGCGAAGCTAGTCCGGGCTCATGTGTGCGACAGCGCACACTCGCGCAGCGGACGCCTAAGGGCGTCCGGCAAATGTCTCGAGATCGACCCACTCCGAGGCATGACGTCGATGACCGCCACATCGCATCCGAGAGACAACCAGCTGCTGGCCGCTTTGCCCGAAGCCGATTGGCAACGCTGGCTGCCCCAGCTTGAGCGCGTCGATCTGCCGCTCGGGTTCGTCCTCTACGAGGCGGGCGCCACGCTGAATCATGTGTACTTCCCGATCACCGCGATCGTCTCGTTGCTGTACGTGATGGAGAACGGCGCATCGGCGGAGATCGCGGTCGTGGGCAGGGAGGGCATCGTCGGCATCTCGCTCTTCATGGGCGGCGAATCGACACCGAGCCGGGCCGTCGTGCAAAGCGCCGGCGTCGGCTTTCGCCTGAAGGCCCAGACGATCAAGGACGAGTTCAATCGGGCCCCGGTCCTGCATCTGCTCCTGCGCTACACGCAAGCCCTGATCACGCAGATGGCGCAGACAGCCGTGTGCAACCGACATCACTCCCTCGACCAGCAGCTCTGCCGCTGGTTGCTGCTGAGCCTCGATCGGCTCTCCGGCAGCGAGCTGGTGATGACCCAGGAGCTGATCGCCAACATGCTGGGGGTCCGCCGTGAAGGCGTGACCGAAAGCGCCCTCAAGCTGCAGAAGGCCGGATTGATCCGCTATTCACGCGGCCGGATCACCGTGCTCGACCGCATGGGGCTCCAAGAGCGAAGCTGCGAGTGCTACGCGGTCGTCAAGACGGAATACGACCGGCTACTGCCGGCAGTAACAGCCCGCTGAGAGGATCCGCGCCTATGTGCGCTGGCAGACGGTGCGATTGCATCCGTCGGCGCACACTTGCAGGAAACGGGCACATCGCGAGGTGATCGGCCCG
>JAYVVB010000518.1:0-3334 GCA_043787455.1 Rhizobacter sp. | reverse complement strand
GCGCGGCCGACCAGAGCGGCATCGACGCGGACATCGGCGTCTGCCATGCGGCTGCGGTTCCCGGGCCGGCCTTCATCACGGTGAACGCCGATGCGACGTCGTGCACCACGCCTGCCGGAACACCGGAGTGAATGCCCGCTGCCGCAAACAGGTCTGGATACTCGCGTGCCAAGATCGTCGCCATCGCACCACCGGCCGACAGGCCGGCGACGTAGACGCGGTCGGCGTCGATGGCGTGGGTCTGCATCACATGGCGGGTCATGCCCGCGATCAGGGCCGGTTCGCCCTGGCCGCGACGCTGGTCGGCCGGGACGAACCAGTTCCAGCACTTGTGCGCGTTCGATCGCGGCGCCTGCGCCGGATAGAGGACGCAGACCTCTTGCGCTGCCGCGAGCTCGTTCATGCGCGTGCCGGCGGCGAAATCGTCGGGGTTCTGAGTGCAGCCGTGGAGCATCACGACGAGCGGTCGGGGCGTGCTGCCTACACCCGCCGGCTCGAAGAGCTTGAACGAGCGCGTGCCCGCCGCGCAGGTGAAGCTGCTCTCGGCGAATCGGTGCGTGCCGGGCGCTTCGACGACCGCCGGCTCGGTGGCCAGGAAAGCCTCGACGTCGATCCATGACGGCGCGGTGGCCACGGGTTCCCGGGTCGTCGCCACTTCGGGTGACGCGGCGAAGCCGGCGCGTTCGGAGGTGAACGTGGACGCCGCGCGGGTGGGCGAGGTCGAACCCGAGGCGAGCGCGCGCTGGATGGTGGCGGTGGCTTCAGCGACCTTGCCGCTTCTCACCAGGCGGCCGGCCGCCAGGATTTTCTTCAGGAATTGGCTCATCGACGGGTGTTTCGAGCGCACGATGCTGCAGTGCAACAAACGAAGGGTAACGCGGTCTCCATTCTCGCGCTTGTCAGCCTACTTCGGCCGGGGCCGCGGCAGATCGGCGAGCTCGGCGCCCAGCTCGCCCGCACGCAGGGCGTGGGTTACCCGGGCCACCGCGCGGGCGACGTTGCGCGTCTCCTCTTGCACGGCGAGGTCCTTGTCGAGCGTGTCGTGGCTGGTCGCGTAGGGCTCGAAATAGCCGATGTAGCGATCGAGCCGGGCCTGGTCGCCGGCGTCGATCAGGCCCATCCAGTCGAGCCAGTCCGAGAGAGCCCGGCGCGAGCCCTCGATCCCGGCGACGTCGCCGTGGACGACGAGCCCGTAGACGCGCTTGTCGAGATGCTTGGGATAGCTCCAGCCCTTCAGCTCGAGCGCCTTGGCCTTGGCCGGGTCCTTGCCGCCGGTCGAGGTCGGATCGGGATTGCCGCCGTCGGCGCAGACGAGCCGGTCGATCATCAGCTTCAGTACGCTCGACGAGCTGTACCAATGCGTCGGCGTGACGATGACGATCGCGTGGGCCAGGGTCCAGCGCTCGTAGATCTCGTTCATCCAGTCCTGGGTCTGGTTGAGCGAATGGTTCGGATAGCAGCTGCACGGCCAGTGGCAGAGCGGCTCGGCGGTCGAGACGCAGCCCTTGCACGGATGGATCTTGCGGCCGTACTCCGAGGTAAGCAGGCTCAGGTCGAGGAAGTCGACCTCCACCTTCTCTTTCAGCAGGACCTCGTTGACGAGGCCCGCGAGACGAAACGTCTTCGAGATCTCGCCCGGACACGTGCCGTCGTTGCGGGGCGAGCCGCAGATGACAAGCGCGCGCGTCTTCGTCTTCGGGTCGGCCCAGGTCTTCTGCGCGCGATCGATGCGCTCCTTGGCCTCGATCCAGTCGACCGACAGGTCGTAGTCGGGATCGGCGTAGCCGGGCCCGGCCTTGCGCGTGATCGGCGTCTTGCGGCCGTCGGCGTAGCCGAGCCAGGCGATCTCCTCGATGCGTCCGATCGCCTCGGCCTCGACCTGGAACGCCGGATCGACGAACGATCCGCGGAAACGCCTGCCGAATTCGTCGCGGCTGAGCTGATCGGGCGCTTGCCCCTTGCGAACCTGGGTTGTCATCTCTGGCTTTCCCGTTGGCCTAGCATTCGCTCAATTCACACGGAGGAACACGATCGATGAAAGCCACCTGGAACGACGCGACCATCGCCGAGAGCGACGATACCGTCGTCGTCGAGGGCAACCACTATTTCCCCGAGTCGAGCCTGAAGCGCGACTACGTGACCTTCAGCAATCATCGTTCCTCCTGTGCGTGGAAGGGACAGGCGCACTACTACAGCCTGATGGTCGACGGCGAGATGAACGAGAACGCCGTCTGGTTCTACCCCGAGCCGAGCGAGGCCGCGAAGGAGATCAAGGGCCGGGTCGCGTTCTGGAAGGGCGTGAAGGTCAGTTGAGCGACGCGGGCGCGGGAGCGCCTTGCCTGCCCGCCTTGAAGTTCGTGAAGATGCGGGTCTGCACGCGCCGGATCGCCTGCGGCACCGCGTCGGGTGGGGTCATTCGTGACTGGTCTGCGGCGGGCAGGAAGATCGTCTTGTTGTCGGCGACGTCTTTCTTCACGAACTTCAGCGAAGCCGCGTTCGGGTTGGCGTAGAAGACCTTGTTGGTCAGCGCCGCCGAAACTTCGGGGCGCAGGATGTAGTTGATGAAGAGATGCGCGTTGGCGACGTTCTTCGCATCCTTCGGGATCGCCATCGAGTCGAAGAACAGCGTCGCGCCGCCCTTGGGCACGAGCGCCTCGATGGCGGACGGCCGCTTCGGATCCGCCTCGAGCGCCCGAGCCCGGGCGATGTTGATGTCGCCCGAGTAGCCCATCACCGCGCAGAGCGATCCGCCCGCGAGGTCGTTGATGTAGCCCGAGGACGAGAAACGCGTGACGAAGGGCCGCACCGCCGAGAGCATCTTGGCGGCGGCGTCGTAGTCGGCGGCGTTGGTGCTGTATGGGGGCTTGCCGACATAGAGCAGCGCCACGGGAAGCACTTCGGACGCGGAGTCGAGGAAGTTCACGCCGCAGCCCTTGAGCTTCGTCGCGTATTTCGGATCGAAGATCAGGCTCCAGGCGTTGTCGGGCATCGGCAAATCGCCGAGCGCGGCCTTGACCTTCGGCACGTTGATGCCGACCGTGACGTAGCCCCAGAGCCAGTCGACGAGGTACTGGTTGCCCGGGTCGACGGCGGCGAGCTGCTTCAGAAGCGTCGGGTCGAGGTTGCCCCAGTTCGTGAGCTTCGAGCGGTCGAGCTTTTGCAAGAGGCCGCCTTCGATCTGCGTCTTCGCGAAATGCGCGCCCGGGACGACGATGTCGTAGCCGGTGTTGCCGGCGACGAGCTTGGCGAGCAGCACCTCGTTGCTGTCGTAGTTGTCGTAGTTGACCTTGATGCCGGTCTCTTTCTCGAAGTTCTTGATCGTGTCGTCGGCGAT
>JAYVVB010000517.1:0-6044 GCA_043787455.1 Rhizobacter sp. | reverse complement strand
TTGTCGACGAGCAGCGACGACGTGATCGGATGCACGTACACGGGCTTCAGGTCGTCGCCGCTCAGGCGCTCGCCCGAGTCGAGCAGGCCCGACTCGATGTGCAACATGCCGAGGTCGTGGAGCAGGCCGGCGGCAGCGGCTTCGCTCGCCTCGGCTGCCGCCCCGCCCCTGTCGATGACCAGTCGCGCCGCGAGCAGCGCCATCGCCACGCTGTGCTCGAAGAGCGGCGGACGCATGTCGCGCGCCAACGAGAGATAGGTCGCAGCAGACGGCGGCAGCGCGACGGCCGCGAGGGCGTCGAGCACCGCCAGGCCGATCGGCCCGTCGGGCACGACGCTGGCGTAGAACGGCCAGCGCACGAGCGCGGCGCGCGCCGCGGCGCGCAGCACGGCGCCGTCGACCGTCGATGCGGCAGCGGCGGCAGCGCCCGACTTGAGTGTCAGGCGATGCGAGACGAGCCGCTCGTGGACGCTCTTGTCCATCGTCGGCGCCGCCTCGGGCGCCTTGACGCCGAGCGCCTCTTCCATCGCCGCCGACATGCGCGCGGGACGCGAGGGACCGGGCGGGGTGGGAAGGCTCATCGAGTGAAAGTAACACGAGCCGGGCCCATTTTTGGTCGGGGCCGGGTGCGAGACGCGAAATCTGCGCCGGGTTCGTCCCGCCCAACGGTGCCGGCTCGCCATTGCGGCGCAGCGACGCGTGCTTTCTACAATGCGTCGACATGAATGCCCTGCTCGAGCCCGGACTGCGCCGGCCCATCCGCGAGCTTCCCGGCGAGCTGATCAGCCAGATCGCCGCCGGCGAGGTCGTCGAGCGGCCGGCGTCGGTGGTGCGCGAGCTCCTCGACAACGCCATCGACGCCGGCGCGACCTCGATCTCGGTGCGCCTCGTCGGCGGCGGCATCCGCGCCATCACCGTCGAGGACGACGGCCACGGCGTCGACGCCGACGAGCTGCCTGCCGCGTTGCGCCGGCACGCGACCAGCAAGATCGCCTCGCTCGCCGATCTTGAAGGCGTCGCGACGATGGGCTTTCGCGGCGAGGCGCTGGCGGCGATCGCCTCCGTCGCGGACGTCGCCATCGTCAGCCGCACGGCCGGCGCGGCGCACGCGACCCGGCTCGACGCGCGCACCGGCGAGCTCGCGCCGGCGGCGCGCGGCGTCGGCACGACGGTCGAGGTGCGCGAGCTCTTCTTCAACACGCCGGCCAGGCGCAAGTTCCTGAAGACCGAAGCGACCGAGCTCGCCCATTGCCTCGAAGCCGTGCGGCGGCACGCGCTCGTCCGGCCGGCGCTTTCGTTCTCGGTCTGGCACGACGGCAAGGCGACCCTGCGCTGGGCGGGCACGGGCGCAGCGCAACGCGCAGGCGAGCTGCTCGGTGCGGGCTTCCTCGATCACAGCCGCGCCGTCGACGTCGACCTCGGCGGCCTCGCGATCGCCGGGCGCGCGGGCACGCCCGAATCGGCGCGGGCGCGCGCCGACCTGCAATACGTCTACGTCAACGGCCGCCACGTGCGCGACAAGCTGATCGGCCACGCCGTGCGCGCCGCCTACCAGGACGTGCTGCACGGCGGTCGCCAGCCCGCGTACCTGCTCTTCATCGACGTCGCGCCGGAGCGCGTCGACGTCAACGTCCACCCCAGCAAGATCGAAGTGCGCTTTCGCGATTCGCGCGAGGTGCACGAAGCGGTGCGCAAGGCGGTGGCCGCAGCGCTCGCGGCGGCGCCGGGCGAGAGAGCAGCCCTCGCGAGCGGCAATCTCGCCGTGATCGAGAGGGCGGCTGCGCTCGGCGGCGAGGCCGCCGAACAGACGTTCATGCAGCGTCCCTTGGCATGGGCGCAGCGCGAGCCGCTCGCGTCGGTGTTTCGCGTCGCCGAGCCGGACGCGCCCTTCGATCTCGGGTCGTCGGGCGCGCAAACCCGTACGCCCGCGAGCGGCGATCACGACTGGCCGCTCGGCCGCGCCATCGCGCAGATCGCCGGCACCTTCATCCTCGCCGAGAACGCGTCGGGCCTCGTCATCGTCGACATGCACGCGGCGCACGAGCGCATCGTCTACGAGCGTCTCAAGGCCGAACGCGACGACCATGCGCCGGCGCAACAGGCGCTCCTGATCCCGGCGACCTTCGCCGCCAGCGCCGCCGAGGTCGCGACCGCCGACGCCCACGCCGAGACCCTGCGCGAGCTCGGCCTCGACCTCGCGCCGATCGGCGCGTCGACGCTCGCGCTGCGCTCGCTGCCGGCAGCGCTCGCCGGTGCCGACGTCGTCGAGCTCGCCCGCGCCGTGCTCGCCGATCTTGCGCAACTCGGCAGCAGCGACGCGCTCACCCGCGCCCGCGACGAGCTGCTCTCGACCATGGCCTGCCACGGCGCCGTCCGCGCGAATCGGGCGCTGACCCTCGCCGAGATGAACGCGCTCCTGCGCGACATGGAGCGCACCGATCGCGCCGACCAGTGCAATCACGGCCGGCCGACATGGCGCCAGATCACTCTCGCCGAGCTCGATCGCCTGTTCTGGCGCGGACGATGAGAGACCGCGTCCCGCCGCCGCCCGGTGCGCCGCCGCCGAAGGGCGCAGCTACGTCACCCTCGTCGCACGAGGACGGCAGCCTGCGGCTGTCGAAGCGGATGAGCGAGCTCGGCCTGTCGTCGCGGCGGGAGGCCGACGAGTGGATCGCTCGCGGCTGGGTCCGCGTCGACGGCCGCATCGTGAGCGAGCTCGGCTCGCGCGTCGTGCCCGGGCAGCAGATCACGATCGATGCGCGCGCCCGGCATCAGCAGGCGCAACTCGTCACGGTCCTCGTCAACAAACCCGTGGGCTACGTCAGCGGCCAGGCCGAGGACGGCTACCAGCCGGCGCGTGTTCTCGTGACGGCCGACCGGCAGTGGCGCGAGGACGCCTCGGGCATTCGCTTCCTGCCCCAGCATCTGCGCAGCCTCGTGCCTGCCGGCCGGCTCGACATCGACTCCGTGGGCCTGCTCGTGCTGACGCAGGACGGGCGCGTCGCCAAGCAGCTCATCGGCGAGGACAGCGAGATCGAGAAGGAATACCTCGTGCGCGTCGCGACGCCTCAGGGAACGAAGCTCGCGCCGGAATCACTCGCGCTGTTGCGCCACGGCCTCGAGCTCGACGGCGAAGCGCTCAAGCCCGCGCACGTCGAATGGGCCAACGCCGACCAGCTGCGCTTCGTCCTGAAGGAAGGCAAGAAGCGACAGATCCGGCGCATGTGCGAAGCCGCCGGCCTGCAGGTGCTCGGCCTGAAGCGCGTTCGCATCGGTGCCGTCGTGCTCGGCAACCTGCCGACCGGCAGCTGGCGCTACCTCCGCCTCGACGAGCGTTTCGTCGCCGGCGTGCCGCTGCCGGCTAGTGCAGGTTCAGATGGCCCCCGAAGAGGCCCAGCAAACCGATGATGATGAGATAGATCGCGACGATGAAGTTGAGCAGCCGCGGCACGACGAGGATCAGGATGCCGGCGATCAGGGCGACGAGCGGGCCGATGGCAAGGGTCATGTTCATGATGTCTCCTTTGGAAGAGGCGAGAGTCTGACACGATGGTCCGTTCCACGATCGGCACAGAGATCGACACGTGCCTCTGCCTCGCCGGCCCGACCGCGTCGGGCAAGAGCGTCGCGGCGATGGCGATCGCGAGAGCGCTCGCGTCGCATCGGCCGGTCGAGATCGTCAGCGTCGACTCGGCGCTCGTCTATCGCGGCATGGACATCGGCACGGCCAAGCCTTCGCGCGCCGAGCGCGCGGCGGTGCCGCACCACCTCATCGACATCGTCGATCCGGCCGATCGATATTCGGCGGCTCGCTTCGTCACTGACGCGGGCGCCGCGATCGCCGCGATCTGCGCTCGGGGCGCGCTGCCTCTCCTCGTCGGCGGCACGATGCTGTATTTCAAGGCGCTGTTCGACGGTCTCGACGCACTCCCGGCCGCCGACGTGCGCGTTCGCGCCGAGCTCGACGAGCGCGGTGCGCGCGAAGGCTGGCCCGCGCTGCACGCCGAGCTCGCGACGATCGATCCGGCGAGCGCGGCGCGACTCGCACCGCGCGACGGCCAGCGCATCCAGCGCGCGCTCGAAGTGCATCGCCTCACGGGTCGGCCCTTGTCGGAGTGGCACACGGCGGCTGCAGGCCGCACGCCGCCGCTGATCGCGCTCGAGCCGAGCGATCGCGGCTGGCTGCACGAGCGCATCGCCGAGCGCTTCGCGGCGATGCTCGCAGCCGGCTTCGTCGACGAGGTGCGGGCCTTACGCGCGCGCGGCGACCTGCATGCCGACCTGCATGCCGACCTGCCGTCGATGCGCGCCGTCGGTTATCGCCAGGCGTGGGCCGCGCTCGACGCCGATCGGCTCGAGACGCTGGCCGCAACATCGACCGCGGCGACACGTCAGCTCGCCAAGCGCCAGCTGACATGGCTGCGCGGCCTCGCCTGGCGCGAGATCGTTGCCTGCGATGCAGCCGATGCGAGCGAACGTGTCGTCGGCCTCGCCGAGCACTGGCTAGCGGAGGGTCGGCTTGGCTGAGCCCGTCCTCCGGATCGAGGCGCTCGCCAAGCGCTTCGGCACCAGCACCGTCTTCGCCGACGTCGACCTCGTGCTCGAGGCGGGCGAGTTCGTCGCCGTCGTCGGCGAGTCGGGCGTCGGCAAGTCGACGCTCCTCAACTGCGCCGCCGGCCTCGACAGCATCGACGGCGGCCGGGTGCGCATCGCCGGCACCGACATCCATGCGCTGGCCGAGCCCGAGCAGGCGGTATTCAGGCGCCATCACCTCGGCTTCGTGTTCCAGGCCTTCCACGTCCTGCCGCACCTGAGCGTCGGAGCCAACGTCGGCCTGCCGCTCTTGCTCCAGCACGCCGCCGATCCGGCGCGCGTCTCGGCGATGCTCGCTGCGGTCGGCCTCGCCGGCTTCGAGAGCCGACTGCCGCAGACGCTCTCGGGCGGACAGCTGCAGCGCGTCGCGATCGCGCGTGCGCTCGTCCATCGGCCGCAGCTGATCCTCGCCGACGAGCCCACCGGCAACCTCGATCCTGCGACCGCCGACCGCGTCCTCTCCCTGCTCGCCGAGCAGGTGCGCGAGCATGGCGCGGCGTGCCTGCTCGTCACTCACTCGCGTGCCGCGGCGGCGCGCGCCGACCGCGTCGTGACGTTGACGCCGACCGGCATCGCCGCGTGAACACGCGGCGCGATCCGCACTGACATCGCGATGCTCGAGCTGCTGCGCCGACTCTCGTGGCCCGAGCTGCGCCACCACCCGTGGCGCAACGTCGCTGCGCTGATCGCCGTGATGCTCGGCGTCGCGCTCGCGTTCTCTGTCCATCTCATCAACGCCTCTGCTCTTGCCGAGTTCGGCGCCGCCGTGCGCGCCGTCAACGGCGAGGCCGACATCGATCTCGTCGGCCCGCGCGCCGGCTTCGACGAAGCGTTCTATGCCGATGTTGCCGCCGCGCCCGGCGTCGCGCTCGCCAGCCCGATCGTCGACGCAGACACCTACGCCTTCGACGCGGCCGGCGCGCGCGTGCCCCTGCGCGTCGTCGGCGTCGACGCGCTCGTCGTCGCCGCCATCGCGCCCGAGCTGCTGGCGCGACCACGCGACGGCGCGGATCGCTTCGCCGCGATCGATCCCGGCGCGGTCTTCCTCAACGCCGCTGCAGCGCAGCGACTCGCGGGCTCGCGGGCGACGACGATCGAGATCCAGACGGCGTCGGGTCGCATCTCGCTGCGCGTCGCCGGCAGCATCGCCGCGGGCGGACCGCCGCTGGCGGTGATCGACATCGCCGGCGCGCAGCAGGCTTTCGGTCGCATCGGCCGCCTGAATCGCGTCGAGATCCGGCTCGCTCAGGGCGCCGATCGTGCCGCGACGCTCGCCACCCTGCGCCTGCCTGCGGGCGTTCGCGCGGCGGCGATCGACGAGGCCGGCGAGCGGGTCTCGAACGTGTCACGTGCCTACCGCGTCAACCTCACCGTGCTGTCGCTGGTGGCGATGTTCACCGGCTCTTTCCTCGTCTTCTCGATCCTCGCGCTCTCGGTCGCGCAGCGCCAGC
>JAYVVB010000516.1:0-5038 GCA_043787455.1 Rhizobacter sp. | reverse complement strand
TGATCCTGCAGAACGGCGACGGCGTGCCGAGGGATCCCGAAAAAGGTCGCGCGTACCTCAAGCAGGCGTGCGACGGCGGCCTTCGCCCGGCCTGCGCCCGTCTCGAGAATCCCGACGCGGCTCGCGCAGGCGGCTGAATGCTACGGTGACGTCCAGCCGGTGATCGGATTGACCGGCACGACCTCCGTCTCCGTGAACGGCGCGAAAGGTGCCTGGACGCGGCGCACGGTGTCGACATCGGGCGCTTCCACGAGCGAGTAGTTGGCCGATCGATCGAGAGCGACCCATTCGCCGCGAATGCTTACGTCGGGCGGGATCGATGCGTAGAAGGACTTGGCCAGAGCGGCAAGCGCGCCATACTGCTCGGCGCTGAGATGAGGACGGGTGCGACTGGTCAGCAGAAACAGCATGCGGTGATCTCCAGGGCGACGCCGGCGCGACATCTTGCGCCCTGGATGGCCCGGCTCGCAACCACCTCAATCGCGGGGCCGATACAGCGCGCGCGGCGGTACTAGTAAGCACTGTCGTTCGACGGGTGCGTGGCATGATTGCTTGACGCAGAAAAAAAAGGGAAATAGCCGACATGATCACGCTCACCGGCTCGCCGGCGCTCAAGGTCCAGGTGATGTGCGAGGGCATCCGCTACACGCCGGCGCTGGCGGACGCGGCGGCGCATTCGATGCCGAATTACTACCCCTATCGCTTCAAGGAAGGCGAGCACGATCCCACGGGCAAGGGCATCGCGACGATCCCCTACCTGATCAATACGGGCGACGGCACCGAGATCCGCATCATGGGCAACGGCGATTCGCCGTGGCACGTCGAGGGCTCGCGCGACGACGGCTATCGGCTGATCGACGATCGCGGCGGACAACAGGTGCCGATCGAGTTCGAGCCGCTGCGACCCTGGCTCACACAGAAGACCACCGACGGGCTGCCCTTCTCCCAGGCCGGCGTCACCACGCATGGCGACATGCTGGTGATCAACGTCGCACCGGGCTGCGAGTACTTCCTGCACAAGCAGGACGGCGTGTCGATGCGCTGCACCTTCTGCGCCTACGGCGCGCCGGATGAACGCACCGTCCACCTCGGTCAGAAGACCGGCCGGATCGAGATCCCGCCGCCCACGCTCGACCGCATGAGCGAAGCGCTGCAGGCGGTCATCGAGCAGACCGAGATCCGCCACATCTACCTCGTCGGCGGCTCGCTCACCGACGCGCGCAAGGAAGGCGAGCGCTTCCTGCAGCTGGCACGCTTCGTGAAGCAGGCGAACAAGCGCGGCATTCCGGTCGCGCTCGGATCGGGCGCCTTGCCCGACGACATCATCGAGCAGTTCCATGTCGAGGAGCTCGTGCAGCACGTCTGCTTCAACCTCGAGATGTGGTCGGAGCCGCTGTTCGCGAAGGTCTGCCCCGGCAAGAACCGCTACGTCGGATACGCCCGCTGGATCGAGGCGCTCGAGACGGCCGTGCGCCTCTGGGGCCGTGGCAACGTCTACTCGGCGATGGTCGCCGGCATCGAGCTCGAGCCGGAGCACGGTCTCGAATGGGAGGAGGCCGCGCGCATCGCGCTCGAAGGCGCCGCGGACCTCTGCAGTCGCGGCATCATTCCCATCTACTCGCTCGTCTGGCCCGTGGGCGGGCGCACGCGATCCGACTTCCACGCCCGCATCCGCAGCTACTTCGAGACGCTGAACTCGGGCTATCACGAGATCCGCCAGCGTCATGGCCTGACAGTCTCCGAAGGATTCATGTGCCATCGCTGCGCCTACATGCAGCTCGAGTGCGACATGGATCGCACCGCACTCGTGGCCGCATGAGCGCGACCACTTCGACCGCCCCAAAAGGCCCCGATCCCTCGTCGATCGTGCGCCTGAGCACGGCGTACTGGGAGAGCCAGACGCTGCTCGCGGCCAACCGGATCGGCCTCTTCGACCTCCTCGCCGACGGTGCCAAGTCGACCGAGGACATCGCCTTGGGCCTCCAACTCGATCCGCGCAGCACCGGGCTCTTTCTCCGCGCGCTCGTCGGCCTCGGCTTCCTCCAGGAGGAGGCCGAACGCTTCGCCAACGCCCCCGTCGCCGCTGTGTTCCTGGTCAAGCGCAGTCCGGCCTTCATGGGCAACGCGATCCGCTACAGCGACCAGCTCTACGCGACCTGGGGAAACCTGGAGGGCGCCTTGCGGTCCGGAAAGCCTGCGCTGGCCGCCGAGGCTTACCTCGGCGACAACCCGGTTCGCACGCGCACCTTCGTTCAGGCCATGCACGAGCGCGCGCTCGGCGTCGCACGCGCGCTGGTCGGGATTCTCGATCTCACCGGCCGACGCTCGATGCTCGACGTCGGCGGCGGACCAGGCACCTATTCCGTCCTGCTCACCGAACGATTCCCCGGTCTGACCTCCGAAGTGCTCGAGCTGCCCGGTGTCGCGGCGGTGGCGCGCGAGCTGGTTGCAGCAGCCGGCGCGAGCGATCGCGTGAGTCTGCGCGACGGCGACTATCACAGCGCCGATTTCGGCTCGGGCAAGGATGTCGTGCTGATGTCCGGCATGTTCCATCGCGAGACCGAGCAGGCGTGCCGCAGCCTGATCGAGCGTGCCGCAGCCTGCCTCGATCCGGGCGGCCTGCTTGTGGTCAGCGACGTCTTCACCGATCGAGGTGGCAGCCAACCCACCTTCGCCGCGATGTTCGGCCTCAACATGATGCTGACCGCTCCCGACGGCGGCGTGCACTCCGACGCGGATGTGCAGCGCTGGATGGGCGATAGCGGCTTTCGCGACCTGCGCATGGTGCCGTTGCCGCCGCCGATGCCGCATCGGGTGGTCTTCGGGGTGAAGCCATAAGCCGCCGCCGCGGCCTTCTCGCGACGCTCGGGTGGCTCGCGGCGAGCGGCGGCTCCGGCGCCCTCGCGCAGACGCCGCCCCCGCCGCGCATCGGCGAGTTGAAGTCGCTGGGCGGGGATCGCTACCAGCTCGGCGCCATCGTTGTCGACAAACGCGCCCGCAGGTTCACCGTGCCGGGTCGCGTGCATGTCCTCGGCAAGCCGCTCGAGTACCTCGCGGCGGCGCCCGGCGGAATGAAGGGCTACGAGACGATGCTCGAGCTCGACACTACCGGCAGCGAGTTCAATCTGGCCTGCATCCTGGTGGGCCTCGAGCGCGATCCGAAGCTCGCGACGGTGAGTCGATCTGCGCAGGCGCCTCTCGCGGGTCAGCGGATCGCGATCTCGATCGCCTGGTCGGAGGGCGGCCGGCGCCGTCAGGTGTCCGCCGCGGAAGCGGTGCTCAATCCCGAAGCCGGCGTCAAACCGGAAGCCGTCGAGTGGGTCTACATCGGCGCACCGGGTTCGGGTGATTCCGGATTCGTCGCTGACCTCACGGGCACCCTGATCGGCTTTGTGCACGACCCGAACTGCGTCATCGAGTCGGCGGTGGGTATCGGCGTCGGTGCCTACGGCACGGTGCGAGGCAGCGCCCTCGTGCCGCCGGTCGGCTCGGCGATCGAGCTGATCGTCGACGCGTCACCGGTCGCCAAGTGATCGCGGTGCGTTGGGGAATGCTGCTCGTGGCGGCCTGGTCGATCCTGGCGGCGTTGGGCGCGCTGTCCGCGCACGGACAGCCGTCGTCATTGCGCGTCGAGGCGACGTTCGTCGTGGCTGTCCTGGCACCGCTTTTCTGGCCCGGCCGCGGCACGACTCCGAAGCGCACCGCGCTGCGCGTCCTGGGGTGGTCTTGCGCGGCGGCGGTATCGGCAGCGATCTCGATCGCTCTGCTCGCGCGTTCGGCGCAGTCGTGGCTGCGGATCTTCCTGGCCTGCTCGATGCTCCTTTCGATCCTGATCCTCACCCACGCCGCAGTGGCGTGGCTCGAACGAAGGTGGCGCGCGCGATCGGACGATGCAGACGGCGCCCGCGAGCTCGCCGGTCGCGCGATGGCCGTCGTGCTCGTCCTGCTCGGAACTCTTCCGGTCTGGTTCGGGCCGATCGCCGAAGTCCTGTCGGCACGTCATCCTCGCCTCATCGATCTCGTCGTCGGCCTGAGCCCCGTCACTCATCTCGCCGTGGCCAGCGGCAACGACTTGATGCGCAACCCATGGCTCTACGAGCACTCGAATCTCGCCGTGCTGCCCGTCGCCTATCCCGAGCCTGCCGCGCTCGCCTGGGGATACGGCTCGGCCTGCGCGGTGCTCGCGCTCGCCGCGATCGCATCGCGGCGGTCGCGGCTCGAGCAAGCGCTCAAGTGACCCGGTGTCGCGCTGCCTTCTGCTGCTCGCACTCGCGCTTTGCTGCATCGCGCACGCGAACGCCGAGCCGCGCATCGAGCTGTCGCTGACGCCGGCCTGGAAAGGCTGGAGCCGGCCGGGCCGGACGACCGAGGTCGACATCCGGCTCAGCAGCGATACCGCGACGCGGGCCTCGCTCGACGTGACGGCAGGACGCCAATCCACGACCGCCGCGCTCGATCTGCAGCCCGGTCGGGTCGCGCGACTGCAGATCGCGGTCGGCTCGGCCTCTGCCGTCGCCATGCGTGTCGAGTTGCCGGCCGGCCCGACAGCGCGGCGCGAGATCGGCATCGCCCAGTCCGAGTCGCCGCTGCTCGGTGTCGGCCTCGTCACGGACGACCGCGTTCAGCTCGACGGCTTTCACGCCATCGCGGTCTCGGCCGACGACCTGCCGCGAAATGAGTCGGCGTACTCGAGCATCGATGCGCTCGTCCTCGATGCGCCGACTCTGGCCGGTCTCGATCAGAGACAGCTCGGTGCCCTGGTCGGCTACGCCGCCGCTTGCGGCCGCCTGGTCGTGCTCAATGCCGACCTTCGCGTGCGACGCCTGCTCGACGGCGCAAGCGGATGCGGCGGCCGTGCCGTGATGAGCGCGACTTCGCTGGCCGATGCCCGGTCGATGCTCGTCGCGTCGCTCGCCACGAGCCTGCCGCAGCCGCTGCCGTTCGACAGCGTCGGCACGCTCGCGCGACCGGCGCATGCGGCCTGGAACTGGATCGCCGTGATCCTCGCGGTGTACTTCGCGGCCGCGACCCTGGCGCT
>JAYVVB010000515.1:0-7317 GCA_043787455.1 Rhizobacter sp. | reverse complement strand
TGCCGCCGCAGGGCGGCCGCAAGCACCCGAATCAGGACTTCCTGCAGATCGACACGACCAACATCTTGTTCATCTGCGGCGGCGCCTTCGATGGGCTCGAGAAGGTGATCCAGAACCGCTCCGAGAAGTCTGGCATCGGCTTTGGCGCCACCGTGCACACGAAGTCTGAAAAGCGCGTCTCGGAGATCTTCCGCGACGTCGAGCCCGAGGATCTGATCAAGTTCGGTCTGATCCCCGAGCTCGTCGGCCGGCTTCCGGTCGTCGCCACGCTCGGCGAGCTCACCGACGACGCGCTCGTGCGCATCCTCACCGAGCCGAAGAACGCGCTCGTCAAGCAGTACCAGAAACTCTTCGCCATGGACGGCGTGGAGCTCGAGATCCGGCCGTCGGCGCTGGCCGCGATCGCCAAGAAGGCGCTCGCCAGGAAGATCGGCGCGCGCGGCCTGCGCTCGATCATGGAGCAGTCGCTGATCGACACGATGTTCGAGCTGCCGACGCTAGCCGGCGTCGCCAAGGTCGTGCTCGACGAGCACACCATCCAGGACGAAGCCAAGCCGCTTCTCGTGTATCGCGAGCCGGCGAAGTTCAGTGCTTGACGCCCTCTCTCCCTCTCCCGGCCGCGGGAGAGGGCCGGCGGGGTGAGGGTCTTCGCAGCCGCCCCTCACCCCAGCCTTCTCCCCGCGGGCGGGGAGAGGGAGCCGAGCACCCCTTTTAATCGCTGTCTCGAGCCTCACATCGACTGAGAAAGAGAGGTCCCCATGTCTGGTCATCCCGTTTTGCCCGCCGAGAAGATCACCCTGCCGTTGCTGCCCCTGCGCGACGTGGTCGTCTTCCCGCACATGGTCATCCCCCTGTTCGTGGGACGGCCGAAGTCGATCAAGGCGCTCGAAGTCGCCATGGAGGCCGGCCGCCAGATCATGCTGGTCGCCCAGAAGGCCGCCGGCAAGGACGAGCCCAAGCCCGACGACATGTTCGAGGTCGGCTGTGTCTCGTCGATCCTGCAGATGCTCAAGCTCCCAGACGGCACGGTGAAGGTGCTCGTCGAAGGCGTGCAGCGCGCGACCACGCACAGCGTCACCGACAACGGCGAGTACTTCGTCTCCGAAGTCACGCCGGTGCCGCCCGAAGTCGAAGCCAAGAGCGAGGTCGAGGCGCTGCGCCGCGCCGTGACCCAGCAGTTCGACCAGTACGTCAAGCTCAACAAGAAGATCCCGCCCGAAATCCTCACCTCGATCGCCGGGATCGACGACGCCGGCCGCCTGGCCGACACGATCGCGGCGCACCTGCCGCTCAAGCTCGAGAACAAGCAGGCGGTGCTCGACCTGGTCGAGGTCGACAAGCGGCTCGAGAAGCTGCTCGAGCAGCTCGAGCACGAGGTCGACATCCTGCAGGTCGAAAAGCGGATCCGCGGCCGCGTCAAGCGCCAGATGGAGAAGAGCCAGCGCGAGTACTACCTCAACGAGCAGGTGAAGGCGATCCAGAAGGAGCTCGGCGACGGCGAAGAAGGCGCCGACATGGAAGAGCTCGAGAAGAAGATCATCGCCGCCAAGATGCCGAAGGAGGCGAAGAAGAAGGCCGACGCCGAGTTCAAGAAGCTGAAGCTGATGTCGCCGATGTCGGCCGAGGCGACGGTCGTGCGCAACTACATCGACACCCTCGTCAACCTGCCGTGGGCGAAGAAGACCAAGATCAAGCAGGACCTCGCCTTCGCGGCGCAGGTCCTCGACGAGGACCACTATGGCCTCGACAAGGTCAAGGACCGGATCCTCGAGTACCTCGCGGTGCAGCAGCGCGTCGACAAGATGAAGTCGCCGATCCTGTGCCTGGTCGGGCCTCCCGGCGTCGGCAAGACCTCGCTCGGCCAGAGCGTGGCACGGGCGACCGGGCGCAAGTTCGTGCGCATGGCGCTCGGCGGCGTGCGCGACGAAGCCGAGATCCGCGGTCACCGCCGCACCTACATCGGCTCGATGCCGGGCAAGGTGTTGCAGTCGCTGGCCAAGATCGGGACGCGCAATCCGCTCTTCCTGCTCGACGAGATCGACAAGCTCGGAATGGACTTCCGCGGCGATCCTTCGTCGGCCCTGCTCGAGGTGCTCGACCCGGAGCAGAACCACACGTTCAGCGACCACTACGTCGAGGTCGACTTCGACCTGTCGGACACGATGTTCATCGCGACCTCCAACTCGATGAACATCCCGCCGGCGCTGCTCGACCGGATGGAGGTCATCCGCCTTTCGGGCTACACCGAAGACGAGAAGGTCAACATCGCGCTGCGCTACCTGCTGCCCAAGCAGCAGAAGAACAACGGTGTGAAGCCCGAGGAGATGGAAGTCACCGAGTCGGCCGTGCGCGGCATCGTCCGCTACTACACGCGCGAAGCCGGCGTGCGCTCGCTCGAGCGCGAGATCGCCAAGATCTGCCGCAAGGTCGTCAAGGCGGTTCAGCTGAAGCAGGTGAGCGACCAGGTCGTCGTCACCGATGCCAACCTCAACGACTACCTGGGCGTTCGCAAGTTCGACTACGGCCAGGCCGAGAAGGAGAACCAGGTCGGCCAAGTGGTCGGCCTCGCGTGGACCGAGGTCGGCGGCGACTTGCTGACGATCGAGGCGGCGGTGATGCCCGGCAAGGGCAACATCATCCGCACCGGCCAGCTCGGCGACGTGATGAAGGAGTCGGTCGAAGCGGCACGCTCGGTCGTGCGCAGCCGTGCGCGACGGCTCGGCATCAAGGACGACATGTTCGAGAAGCGCGACATCCACATTCACGTGCCCGATGGCGCGACGCCGAAGGACGGTCCGAGCGCGGGTGCGGCGATGACCACGGCGTTCGTCTCGGCGCTCACCGGCATCCCGGTGCGCGCGCACGTCGCGATGACCGGCGAGATCACGCTTCGTGGCGAGGTCACGGCGATCGGCGGACTGAAGGAAAAGCTCCTCGCGGCGCGTCGTGGCGGCATCAAAACGGTCCTCATTCCGCAGGAGAACGTCAAGGACCTTCAGGACATTCCCGAGAATGTGAAGAACCAGCTCGAGATCGTGCCGGTGAAGTGGATCGATCAGGTCCTCGAGATCGCGCTCGAGCGCGTGCCGCAGGCCTTGCCCGACGAGGAGCCGGCCAAGCCCGCGGAAGCGGCGGCGCCGCTGCCTGTCGCAGGCGACGTGCTCACGCACTGACGCGCATCGTCCGGGCCGCGCGAGCGACGCGGCCCGGACGATGCCGCTATACTTGCGGCCGCGTCGCCCTCGCCGAAAGGCGCAGGCGGGCGATGCGGGAGTAGCTCAGTTGGTAGAGCGCAACCTTGCCAAGGTTGAGGTCGAGAGTTCGAGACTCTTCTCCCGCTCCAGACAAGAGAACAGGGAAGCCTCGGCTTCCCTTTTTCATCGGGTCGACGTCGTCGGAGCTCGTGTCCGGCGACCGCGGCGATGGCGCGGTAGCAAAGCGGTTATGCACCGGATTGCAAATCCGAGTAGGTCGGTTCGACTCCGGCCCGCGCCTCCATCACGTCTGGTCGCCGTGCGATATTTGGCGAAGGCTAGGCCCGCCGCCTTCCGCGTATCCGCGGGCTTACCGATGCAGCATTTGGTAGCACGCGTGCGCGCATTGCATCCGACAATCGCGCCGCCCGACGAGTCCCTGTCAAGGGACTCCCGCATCGGGATGAGCGAGGCCCGGGTGGCGAAATCGGTAGACGCAGCGGGCTTAAAACCCGTGGCTGAAGAAGCTTGCGGGTTCGAATCCCGCCCCGGGTACCAAGGCAGTGATGGCGGATGGCTCGCTCCGTTGCGACGTCCGACTGAACCGAAAGGAAATCCATGAGAGCGCTGACCGGGATCCTCGTCGTGGCGCTGGCCGCCTGCTCGACGCCGTCCGACGTCGTGAAGACCGGTGACAACGCGTATCGGGTCCGCACGCCGTCCGGCGGCGGAACGCCGAGCGACGACGAGATCAAGACCCGCGGCATCGCCCGGGCGAACGAGTACTGCGAAGCGCAAGGCCAGCGCGCGGTGATCACCGTCGGGCTGTCGACGGGCTGGCACTTCTTCAGCATGCCGACGCCGCAAGTCCAGTTCTTCTGCGACGACCGGCCGGCGTCGCGCCCCGCGGCGAAGGCGGCCTCGGCGTCCTGATCCCACCCGGGCGGCGTGTGCCGCGACAATGGGCGAACACCGGCGGCGCGGCTAAAATAGCACGACCGTTCGATTGATCCCCTCGCGCGCAGGAGCCACGCCCGATGAAAGTTCTCGTCCCCGTCAAACGCGTCGTCGACTACAACGTCAAGGTGCGCGTCAAGTCCGACGGCAGCGGCGTCGACATCGCCAACGTGAAGATGAGCATGAACCCCTTCGACGAGATCGCGATCGAAGAGGCCGTGCGCCTGAAGGAAAAGGGCGTCGTCACCGAGGTGATCGCCGTCTCCTGCGGCGTCCAGCAGTGCCAGGAGACGCTGCGCACAGCGATGGCCATCGGCGCCGACCACGCGATCCTCGTCCAGTGCGACGACGAGCTCCAGCCTCTCGCGGTCGCCAAGCTGCTGAAGGGGCTGGTCGACAAGGAACTGCCCGGCCTCGTGATCCTCGGCAAGCAGGCGATCGACGACGACTGCAACCAGACCGGCCAGATGCTGGCCGCGCTCTGCGACCTGCCGCAGGCGACGTTCGCCTCCAAGGTCGAGGTCGCCGACGGCTTCGCGCTGGTGACGCGCGAAGTCGACGGCGGCTCGGAGACGCTCAAGATGAAGCTGCCGGCCGTGATCACGACCGACCTGCGCCTGAACGAGCCGCGCTACGTCACGCTGCCCAACATCATGAAGGCGAAGAAGAAGCAGATGGATATCGTCAAGCCCGCCGACCTCGGCGTCGACGTCAAGCCGCACCTGAAGACGCTCAAGGTCAGCGAGCCGCCCAAGCGCGGCGCCGGCGTGAAGGTGCCCGACGTCGCGACGCTGGTCGCGAAGCTCAAGACCGAAGCGAAGGTGATTTGAGATGGCCGACATCAAGACGCTCGTCATCGCCGAGCACGACAACGCCGGCATCCGACCGGCAACTCTCAACACCGTCACCGCGGCCGTGCAACTCGGCGGCGAGGTTCACGTTCTGGTCGCGGGCTCGGGCGCGTCGGGCGCGGCAGCCGCCGCGGCCGCGGTCGCCGGTGTCGCCAAGGCACTGCACGCCGAAGGCGAGCAGTTCGCCCATGGCGGCGCGGAAAGCGTGGCGGCGCAGGTGCTCGCCCTGGCCAAGTCGGGCGGCTACACCCACATCCTGTTCGCGGCCACGGCCTCGGGCAAGAACATCGCGCCGCGGGTCGCGGCCAGGCTCGACGTCGGCCAGATCTCCGACATCACCAAGATCGACTCGCCCGACACCTTCGAGCGGCCGATCTACGCCGGCAATGCGATCGCGACCGTGCAGAGCCTCGACGCAGTCAAGGTGATCACGGTGCGCACGACCGGCTTCGATCCGGCGGTCGCGACCGGCGGGTCGGGCAGCGTAGAAAGCCTCGCCGCCGAATCGGATCCGGGGAAATCGAGTTTCGTCGGCTCCGAGATTGCGAAGAACGATCGGCCCGAGCTCACATCCGCCAAGATCATCGTCTCCGGCGGCCGGGCCCTCGGCTCGAGCGAGAAGTTCAACGAGGTTCTGACGCCGCTCGCCGACAAGCTCGGTGCCGCGCTCGGCGCGAGCCGTGCCGCCGTCGACGCCGGCTACGCGCCGAACGACTGGCAGGTGGGCCAAACCGGCAAGATCGTCGCGCCGCAGCTCTACGTCGCGATCGGCATCAGCGGCGCGATCCAGCATCTCGCCGGCATGAAGGACTCGAAGGTCATCGTCGCGATCAACAAGGACGCCGAGGCGCCGATCTTCAGCGTCGCCGACTACGGCCTCGAGCAGGACCTGTTCAGCGCCGTGCCCGAGCTGGTCGCCGCGCTCTGAGCCGCCCCTATCCGCACGAGCCCGCTCGCCCGATGACCTGTCGGCGACCGGGCTCTTTCTTCGTCGAGACGGCGCGCCGCGCGCCGATGGAGGTCCTGCCGTGAGCTACACCGCGCCGATCAGGGACATGCTGTTTTGCATGAAGGAGCTCGCCGGGCTCGAAGCGATCGCCAGGCTGCCCGGATTCGAGGACGCCGGCCTCGAGACGGCGCAAGCCGTGCTCGAGGAATGCGCGCGCTTCAGCGGCGAGGTGCTGGCGCCGCTCAACCGCGAAGGCGACGTCCACCCGTCGACCTGGCAGGCCGGCGCGGTGACGACGACGCCGGGCTTCAAGCAGGCGTTTCGCCAGTTCGGCGAAGGCGGCTGGCAAGGTCTGCAGCACCCGGTCGAGTTCGGCGGCCAGGGCTTGCCGAAGACGATCGGCGCGGCTTGCATCGAGATGATCAACAGCGCCAACCTGAGCTTCGCGCTCTGCCCGCTGCTGACCGACGGCGCGATCGAGGCGCTGCTCACGGCAGGCACGCCCGAGCAGCAGGAGCGCTTCATCCCCAAGATGATCTCGGGCGAGTGGACCGGAACGATGAACCTCACCGAGCCGCAAGCCGGTTCCGACCTCGCGCTCGTGCGCACGCGCGCCGAGCCGCTCGGCGACGGTCGCTACAAGATCTTCGGCACCAAGATCTACATCACCTACGGCGAGCACGACATGGCTGAGAACATCGTCCATCTCGTGTTGGCGCGGGTCGTCGGGGCGCCCGAGGGCGTGAAGGGCATCAGCCTCTTCATCGTGCCCAAGTTCCTGGTCAACGCCGACGGCAGCGCCGGCGCGCGCAACGACGCCTGGTGCGTGAGCATCGAGCACAAGCTCGGCATCAAGGCGAGCCCGACCGCCGTGCTCCAGTTCGGCGACCAGGGTGGGCAGGGCCTCGACGGGCCCGGCGCCATCGGCACCTTGATCGGTGCCGAGAACCGCGGCCTCGAGTCCATGTTCATCATGATGAACGCGGCTCGCTACGCGGTCGGCATGCAGGGCATCGCCGTCGCCGAGCGGGCCTACCAGAAGGCCGCCGCGTTCGCCAAAGAGCGCGTCCAGTCGCGGCCGGTCGACGGCTCGGTCGCGGGCAGTGCGACCATCATCCATCACCCCGACGTGCGCCGCATGCTGATGACGATGCGCGCATACACCGAGGGCTGCCGGGCGATGGCGATCGTCGCCGCCGCGGCCTTCGACGCCGCGCATCGCCATCCCGACGCCGAGGCGCAGAAGCAGAACCAGGCCTTCTACGAATTCCTGGTGCCGCTCGTGAAGGGCTACAGCACCGAGATGAGCATCGAGGTCGCGAGCCTGGGCATCCAGGTGCACGGCGGCATGGGCTTCATCGAAGAG
>JAYVVB010000514.1:0-5613 GCA_043787455.1 Rhizobacter sp. | reverse complement strand
GCGCGCAGGCGCCACTCGAGGACGTTGCCGACCAGGCCGATGCCGACGGCGCCACCGAGCTGGCGCAGGAAGTTGATCGTGCTCGAGCCCTGCGAGATGAGCGAGTTCGGCACACCCTGCAACGAGCCGAGATTGAGAGACGGCAGGATCAGGCCGAGGCCGAGCCGACCGACGACGGCCCAGAGCGTGAGCACCAGGAGCGAGGTCGCGAGGCCGACGCCCAGCATCAGGAAGAACGACGCGGCGAGCAGCACAAGGCCGGCGCTGACGAGCCAGCTCACGGCGATGCGGTCCGACATCCGTCCTGCTATCGGGATCGTGATCGCAAGCGCGATCCCGGCCGGCAGCAGCACGGCGCCGGCCTGCGACGGCGGCAGGTGCAGCGCTTCCTGCATGAACACCGGCACCAGATAGGTCGAGCCGAAGAGGCCCATGCCGTAGATGAAGGCGACCGCGCCGCCGTTGGCGAAGGCGCGGTAGTCGAAGAGGCGCAGCGCCATCAGCGGCTTCGCGCCGCGCCGCTGATGGAACACGAAGCCGACCGTCGCGACCGCGCAGCAGGCGAGGAGCGCGAGGCCGAGGTCGAGCGTCTCGGCGTTGAGATGGACCATGCCGTTCAGCAGCGCGAGCACGGCGACGGCGATCAGGCCGAGACCGACGACGTCGAGCCGGCCGCCGGCGCGGCTCACCGGCGCGCCGCCGGGGGCACCGATCGGCAGATAGCGCTGCGCCAGGGCGAGGGCGACGACGCAGAACGGCGCGACGACGAAGAAGATCGAGCGCCAGCCGAACCACTCGACGAGGATGCCGCCAACGCTCGGGCCCACGGCCGGAGCGAGGACGACGCCGAAGCCGAAGATGCCCATCGCCTTGCCGCGCTCGCCGCTGCCGAAGGCATGAAGGACCACGATCGCCGGGATCGGCTGGAGCACGCCGGCGGCGAGGCCTTCGGCGACGCGCATCGCGAGCACGAGATCGAACCAGGGGCTCAGGCCGCCGGCGACGCCGCCCGCCATCAGCAGGCCGACCGCGCCGGTGTAGGTGTGGCGATAGCCGTAGCGTTCGAGCAGCCACGGCGTCGTCAGCATCGACAGGGTCATCGCGCCCATGAAGCCGGCCGAGAGCCACTGGGCACGGTCCTGGCCGAGGCCGAAGACGCGGCTCATGTCGGGCACAGCGACGTTGATGATCGTCGACGCCATGATGGCGGCGACGGTGCCGATCATCACCGTCGCCAGCACGCGCCAGCGATAGCTCAGGCCGAAGCGCTCGGCGAGGGCAGCGCGGGAATGGATCGGATCGGAGTCGGGCACGGGACGAGGACAGGACCTGAGAGCCCGACCGATTGTCGCCGGCCCGCCTCGCTCAGATCTCTTCGTACAGCGGCAGCGTCAGGAACTCGGCGAACGCGTCCTGCGTGCTCATCGTCGTGAAGATCTCGGCGCCGCGATCGAACTTGCCTTCGAAGCCTCCCGCCTTGATCTTCGCCAGCTCCCCGGGCACGAGGGCGCGGACCAGGTCGGCCGTCACCTTGCGGCCGTCGTCGAGCACTCCCTTCGGGCTTCGGATCCACTGCCAGACCTGCGAGCGGCTGATCTCGGCCGTCGCGGCGTCTTCCATCAGGTTGTGAATCGGCACGCAGCCGTTGCCGGCAAGCCAGGCGCCGAGGTAGTGGATGCCGACGTTGATGTTCATGCGCAGGCCCGCCTCGGTGATCGGCGTCTCGGGGCGGAAGTCGAGCAGGTCGGCGGCCGACACCTTCACTTCGGGCTTCTGCTTGTCGAACTGGTTGGCCTTTTCGCCGAGGACGTCGACGAACTCCTTCATCGACGCCTCGACGAGCCCGGGGTGCGCAACCCAACCCCCGTCGTAGCCGTCGGTCGCGTCGCGGCGCTTGTCGGCGATGATCCCGGCCATCGCGGTTTTGTTCTTCACCGGGTCGTTCTTGATCGGAATCAGCGCGCTCATGCCGCCGATCGCCGGCGCGCCGCGCTTGTGGCAGGTCTTCAGCAGCAAGAGCGCGTAGGCGCGCATGAACGGCGCCGTCATCGTCACCTCGGCGCGATCGGCGAGGCAGAAGCTCTTGTCGAGCTTGAACTTCTTGATGCAGCTGAAGATGTAGTCCCAGCGCCCGGCGTTGAGGCCGGCCGAGTGCTCGCGCAATTCGTACAGGATCTCCTCCATCTCGAACGCCGCGAGGATGGTCTCGATCAGCACGGTCGCTTTGATCGTGCCTTGCGGCAGGCCGAGCTCGTTCTGGGTCATCACGAACACGTTGTTCCAGAGACGTGCCTCGAGGTGACTCTCGAGCTTGGGCAGGTAGAAATAAGGACCTGCGCCGCGCGCCAGCAGCTCCCTGGCGTTGTGGAACATGAAGAGCGCGAAGTCGAAGAGGCCGCCGTGGACGCGCTGGCCGTCGACCGTCACGTGCTTCTCGTCGAGATGCCAGCCGCGCGGGCGCACCTGCAGCGTCGCGATCTCGTCGTTGAGCTTGTAGGTCTTGGTGCCGGCCGCCGTCTTCTGCTCGAACGAGAGCGTGCGACGGATCGCCTGACCGATGTTGATCTGACCCTGGATCTGGTTGGTCCAGAACGGCGAGTTCGAGTCCTCGAAGTCGGTCATGTACGAGTCGGCCCCCGAGTTGAAGGCGTTAATGACCATCTTCGCGTCGACCGGGCCGGTGATCTCGACGCGACGGCATTGCAGCGCCGCCGGCACGGGCGCGATCTTCCACTCGGCCAAGCGGACGCTGGCGGTCTCGGGCAGGAAGTCTGGTCGCTCGCCGGCGTCGAGCCGCTTCGCGCGCTCCGTACGCGCCGCGAGCAACTCCTGGCGCCTCGGCTCGAAGGCGCGGTGCAGCTTGGCGACGAGGGCCAACGCCTCTGGCGTGAGGATCTTTTCGAAGCCGGGCAGGATCGGGGCGTTGATCTGCACACCGGCGGGAAGGTCGGGCGTCGTGGTCATGGCGAAGGTCTTTCGGAAGCGAAGAATTCCAGGACGTCGCCGAGCTGCGTGCCGATGCGCGTCGGGCGCGCGCCGAGCTCGTCGAGCGGCAGCTGGAAGCGGTTGATCCAAAGGGTCGTGTAGCCAAACCAGGTCGCGCCGATCGCGTCCCAGCAATTGCTCGACACGAACAGGATATCGGCGGCGGCTAGCCCGAACGCGCTCGTGCCGAGTGCGTAGGCGGCCGGGTCGGTCTTGAAGCGGCCCGTCCCTTCGACGCTCAGCACCGGGTCGACGAGCTTGGCGAAGCCGGCGTTGCGCACGACCGCCTCGAGCATGTCGGGGTCGCCATTGCTGAGGATGCCGGCGCGGATGCCGCGTCGTTGCAGCTCGATCAGGACGCCGCGGTTTTCCGGAAACGGCGCGAGCCGCTCGTAACCCTGCATCAGCTCGTGCTCGCCGCCTTCGGTCAGCGTCAGGCCGAAGCGAGCGACCGCATAGCGCAGGCCTGCGCGCGTGCAGTCGCGAAAGCTGCGCACCTGGCCACTCATCGAGGTGAGCCGGGTGTACTCGATCTGCTTGTCCCGCCAGACGAGACCGAGCCGCTCGCCGGAGCCCGGGAACAGCCGCTCGGCCAGGACGCCGACGCTGTAGACGTCGAACAGGGTGCCGTACGCGTCGAAGAGGACGGCGCGAGGCACGCATCGGGGAATGGCGTCCATGCCGCTAATTTATGCCAACGCGCCCGGTCGCTCCGCTGCGATCCGGCGCCGCGGCGGCCCGGGGCTCGCGCCCCGAGGCCGTCGCGCGATCAATCAGGCCGAGAGGCAGGTCTTCATGAAGGCCTTGCGATCGTCGCCCTTCTTGCCGGTGGCGTCGACGTTGCACTTCTTCATCTTGTCCTGCTGGGTCACGGGCGTCGCCGGTGCGGCCATGGCGGTGCCGCCAGACAGGCAGGTCTTCATGAACGCCTTGCGATCGTCGCCCTTCTTGTCGGCGGCGGACTTGTTGCAGTCGCCCATCTTCGACTGCTGCTTGGTCATGGCGCCGCTGGCGGCCATGCCGGGCGCTTCCTTGTGCGCATTTGCGAAGGCGGACGTCGAGACGGCCAGGGCCAGCATCGCGGCCAGCGTGATCGATTGCTTCATGAACTTCTCCTAGAGGGACTTGTCGAAGCCACGCGACAGCGCGGCAGCCGGGCGGAATTGGACCACATGCCGATCGCAGGGAGCAAGGCGGAAGAAGCGCGGGCAACCGAAACGCAACGCGCGACGTTGCCGGCGCGCTAAAAGATGCGACGCGGGTGGGCGAGCTGCTCGTGAGCCGAGTGCAGCCGTCGCACGAGCACCTTGATGAAGGAGTCGTGGAACAGGTGGCGCGTGTTGGCGCTGAGCTGGATCAGCGTTTCGGGCGTGAACGAGATCGTCGTCGCCGGCTCGGTGACGATGACGTCGGTGCTGTGCTGCTTCAGCTCGGCGCTCGGCGCGAGATACGCCATCTCGCCGACCGACGTGCCCGAGCCGAGCTTGGCGACCTCCTTGCCGTCGCGGAACACCTCGACCTCGCCCTGCGCGATGATGTGAAAGCTGTTGCCTTCCTCGCCCTTGCGATAGAGCGCGTGGCCGAAATGGAAGCGCTGCCACTTGGCGCGATGCACGACCTCCCAGAGCTCGACGTCGCCGAAATTGGCGAAGAACTCGAGCGTGCGCAGCAGCGTGAAGCGCTCGGAGTCGAGAACGCCCTGGAACTGGCCGCGCGGCACCTGCTGGGTCGTGACCAGCGCCGAGATCGCCTGCGCGAACTCGCCCCAGTCGCTATAGCGGTCGCCCGGCTGCTTCGCCAGCGCCTTCTGGATCACCTGGTCGAGCGCCGCGGTGACGCCGGCGCGGATGCCGATCAGCGACGCCGGCTTGGTGTGGTAGATCTGGTGCATCATGGCCGACTGCACCTGCGCGTCGAAGAGCGGCCGGCCAGCGATGAGGTGATAGAGCACGGCGCCGAGCGAGTAGATGTCGGCGCGGCAATCGATCGTGCCGCCGTCGAGCTGCTCGGGCGACATGTAGGCCAGCGAGCCGACGCGGTGGATCTGGGTCACGTCCGAGCCGAGGTTCAGGACGCTGCCGAAGTCGCTGATCTTGACGTCGGTGATCGTGCCGTTGGTGAGCACCGCCAAGAGGTTCGCCGGCTTCACGTCGCGATGGATGAGCCCCTGGCGGTAGACGTAGCCGAGCGCCATCGCGCACTTGAAGCCGATCTCGACGATCAGCTCGAGCGAAAGCAGCTGGTCGGCGCGGCAGTAGGGTCGAAGGGTGCTGCCGGCGACGTACTCCATGACCAGGTACGGCGCGACCGGATCCGGCACCGCGTCGAAGATCTGGACGACGTTGGGATGCTGCAGCCGGCCGACGAGCGCGGCCTCGGCGGCGAAGAATCGCTCCGAGTAGTGGGCGTCGATCGGGTCGCCTGCGCTCGACGCGCCGCGCACCCGCTTGATCGCGACGTTGCGGCACTGGAAATCGTCATAGCCGAGGAAGACCTCGCTGGTCGCGCCGTCGCCGAGCCGGCCGAGGATGCGGTACTTGCCGATCTGCGCTGGCAAGGGCGGCATGCTGGCCGAGGTTTCGGCGGCGGCCTGGGCGGAGAGCGCGACGGACATGGAAGAGGTGGGGC
>JAYVVB010000513.1:0-8272 GCA_043787455.1 Rhizobacter sp. | reverse complement strand
GTGAGGATCGCGCACACCAGGACGATCGAGAGCATCGCGCGCTTCTGCCCCACGAACTTGATGACCGAAGAGACGATCGACTTGGAGAAGCCGGAGAGCTCGATCACCTTGCCGAAGATCGCGCCGAGCATGAAGACGGGGAAATAGAGCTTGATGAAGCCGACCATCTTGTCGAGGAACACGCCGCTGAACATCGGCAGGACTTGCGACGGGTCGGTCAGCAGGACCGCGAGCAGCGCCGCTACTGGCGCGAACATGATGACGCTGTAGCCGCGATAGGCCACGAACATCAGGAAGACAAGGGCCGCGAGGACGATCAGGAAGCTCATTCAGATGTCCCTCCGACGCGGCAGCCGCAACCGCAACCGCAACGCGGCGCGGAAGGCGCGCGCATCGAAGCGTTCAATAGTGGGAGCCGCGCTGGTTCAACAGCGTCGACCGTTCCAGCTCGAGATTGCGGATCAGCCGCTCGTGATGCTCGACGATTTCCTTGAGGAGATCGCGGACGGAGAGCACGCCGATCACGACTCCGCGGTCGATGACGGGCAGGTGGCGAAACCCGTGCTGATTCATCAGCGCCATGCACTCGGGGATCGTGTGTGCCAAGCCGACGCTCACCACCTCTCGGGTCATGATTTCCTCGACCGGTGTGTCGTTCGACGCCTTGCCCTGCAGGACGACCTTGCGCGCGTAGTCGCGCTCCGACACGACGCCGACCAGCGCCGCGCCGTCGAGGACGACGAGAAAGCCGATCTCCTTGTCCGCCATCAATCGCAACGCGTCGAGGATCGACGTGTTCGGTGCGACCGCCTGGGTGCCCGACGCTTTGGCGGCAAGCACCCGCTTGAGTGGCTTGAACGCAAGCAACTGCTCTGGCGTTTTGAAACGGGTTTCGATGCTTGCTCCTGCGCTACGAGGGGCCAGGGTGCTTCAGGAGCCACGGCAACACCGTGACCACAATAAGGCCCGCGATGACGACGACAGAGGCGACGCCGAGCCAGTTCGCCGCTTCGATCAGCAATTGCATCCTGGGTCCTTGGCGTCCGCTTCGCCAGGTTGTCAGCGCGGCGTGCTTCGTACGCCCGGCAGGGTGGACAGAGGGCAGATCGCGATCATTTCTCTGGGCGATCAGGATCACGCCGATGTAGCCCCAGACGCCGATCCGGCCAAACCCGGCGAGCGCGACGAGGACAAGGCCGGCGAAGCTGCTCAGAGCGCGATCAATATTGCCGACGTTGAGCTGACTCACGATCTCTCGCGGTGAACGGAACGCCTGACGATAGGACGGTGGGCCGAGGCCCCACTTGACCTAGCGCAACGCGAGGCCTCTACATCCGCGCGATCACCCACCCGGGAAACACCGCGACCAGCGCCGCCGCAGCGAGGCAGGCGACGCTCGCGCCGAGCGCAAGGCGATGCGTGCCGGCGCCCTCGACCGCGACATCCGGGCTCATGAACATGAGCTGGATCACGCGCAGGTAGAAGTAGATGCCGAGGTAGCTTGCAAGGAGGCCTAGCACCGCGAAGGTGGGGTGGCCTGCGGCCATGACGTTCCGGAAGATGAGGAACTTGGCGACGAAGCCGGGGTGGACGAGGGCTATGTCGTCCGGGACGTCGAGGCGGCCGGCCAGGAACTGCTTCATCCGGTACGCGCACGGGCTGGTGTCGAAGACGATCGGCAGTCGTCCGCCCTCGCTCGCGGCGACGAGGGTGGCCTCGAGCTCGGCCGATTTCGCGTTCGCCGCGTCGACCAGGCCCTTGCTCTCGAACGGCTGGCCGCAGCACAGGCCGTCGAGGCCGACGGGATGAACGACGTCGAAACCGGCCCGCGCGCTCAGGCAGTAGCCGGTGGTGTTCTTCAGCCTGAACTTGTGGCGGATGCGCTGCGCGAGCGTCGTGTTCGCGCGCGTTTCGGCGCCGGGCTCGGCACGGCGCGCCGCGCGGCTGGCCGGATCGCGGGCGTCGAGGACGGTGCCGTCTGCGAGGACGATTCGCATACCGGCGAGCGTGTGGTGGCTGTTCTGCACCGTGCCACAGCACATGCTGCTGGCGTTGTTGGCGGCGATGCCGCCGATCATCGTTGCGTCGATCGACGCCGGGTCGGGGCCGATCTTGCGGCCGAGCGGCGCCAGTCTGCGGTCGGCCGCGGCGCCGATGACGCCTGGCTGCAGCGTGATCGTGGCCGATAGGTCTCGGTGCGCATCCGCGCCGACTCCAGGCGCGTGCTGCGGCAGCGGCTTGACGCAGATCAGGACGAGAAGGGCCTCGCGTAAACTTTCCACAATCCCGACGAAAAGCGCTCCGCCCATGGATGAGATCGTCTTTCGCCCGCTTCACACCGTCGCTTGTAAGTCGCGTTGCTCGACGTGCAACATGCGCGAGATCTGCCTTCCCGTCGGCCTCGACCGGGAAGAGCTGGCGCTCGTCGACGCCCATATGGTGGTCGGCCAGCGCAAGGTCGCACGCGGGGAGCCGCTGATTCACGTCGGCGACCGCTTCGACGCGTTGTTCGCCGTCCGGACGGGCTTCTTCAAGTCGGTCGTCACATCGCGGCAGGGCAAGGAGCAGGTCACGGGCTTCCAAACCAGCGGCGAGCTGATCGGACTCGGCGGCATCGACACCGGCTGCCACGAGGTCGATGTGGTCGCCCTCGAGGACTCGCAGGTATGCGTGATCCCGTACGGGCAGCTCGAGACGATCGCCCGCGAAGTGCCGTCGCTGCAGCGTCAGTTCCACCGCCACATGAGCCACGAGATCGCCGCCGATCACGAGACCATGCTGCGGCTCGGCAGCATGCACGCAGAGGAACGCGTTGCCGCGTTCCTGCTCAATCTCGTCCACCGGCTCGAGGTGCGCGGCTTCTCGTCGTCGTCGCTGCTGCTCCGAATGAGTCGCGACGAGATCGGCAGCTTCCTCGGCCTGAAGCTCGAGACGGTCAGCCGCACCTTGTCGAAGTTCCAGGCCGACGGCCTGCTGTTCGTTCGCCAGCGCCAGATCCAGATCACCGACCCCGTCGGTCTGAGGCAGGTGCTCGAGCCCGCCGGGTCCTGAGGACAGGCGCGGACCCGTCGCTCTGCCGCCCAGCCTCCTAGACGTCTTCCGGCACCATGTCGATCGCGCCGCACGGGCACTCGGCGACGCAGATGCCGCAGCCCTTGCAGTAGTCGTAGTTGAAGCTGAAGCCGTTGCCCGGCCCCAGCTTGATCACCGCGTTGTCGGGGCAGACGCCGTAGCAGTTGTCGCACTCGAAGCAGTTGCCGCAGCTCAGGCAGCGGCGCGCCTCGAACAGGGCGTTGTCTTCTGTGAGGCCGCCCTGGACCTCGTCGAAGCTGCTTGTGCGGCGGGCGATGTCGAGTTGCGGGCGCACCGTCTTCGGCGCGTCGCTGTAGTACCAGGCGTTGATCCGGTCGAAGGTCGCGACCGGATGCTTGGGCGCCTCGCGCAGCACCATGCCACCCAGCCAGGCATCGATATGGCGCGCCGCTTTCTTGCCGTGGCCGATGGCGACCGTGACGTTGCGCTCGGCGGGCACCATGTCGCCGCCGGCAAAGAGGCCGGCGCGGCGGGTCATCATCGTCGCCGGATCGACGTGGACGACGCCGTCGCTGACCTCGAGGCCGGCGACACCCTCGAGGAGGGCGAGGTCGACGTCTTGGCCGAGCGCGAGGACGACCGAGTCGGCCGCGAGGGTCTCGAACTCGCCGGTCGGCTGCGGATTGCCCTTCTCGTCGAGCTTCATCTTCTCGATCGTGAGGACGCCTCCTTCGGCCTGCTTGATGGTCGACAGCCACTTCACCATCACGCCTTCCTCAAGAGCCTCCTCGACTTCGAAGTCGTGCGCGGGCATCTTCTCGCGCGTGCGCCGGTAGACGATGATGGCCTCGCTCGCGCCGAGGCGTTTCGCGGTGCGGGCGACGTCGATGGCGGTGTTGCCGCCGCCGTAGACGACGACGCGCCGGCCGAGCATCGGCTTGTCCTCGCCTTCCATCGAGCGCAGAACGGCGACCGCGTCGAGGATCCGCGCCGAGTCCTTCGCAGGGATGAAGGCGCGCTTGGCGATGTGCGCGCCGACGGCGAGGAAGGTCGCGTCGTAGCCGCCGTCCTTCATCGTCCGGCCGAGGTCCATGACCTTCGCGCCGAGCTTGACCGTGACGCCCATCGCGACGATGCGCTCCATTTCGGCGTCGAGGACGTCGCGCGGCAGACGGTACTTCGGGATGCCGAATCGCATCATCCCGCCCATCCGCGTCCCGGCCTCCATCACCGTGACGGCGTGGCCGACGCGGCGCAGCTGGTAGGCCGCCGACATGCCCGACGGACCGGCACCGATGATGAGGACGTGGCGCCCGGTCTCCTCCTTCGGCCACTCGAAGCGCCAGCCCTTGGCGAGCGCCTCGTCGCCGAGGAAGCGCTCGACCGAGTCGATGCCGACGGGGTCGTCGATCTTGGCGCGGTTGCACACCCCTTCGCAGGTGTGATAGCAGACCCGTCCCATGATCGCCGGGAACGGGTTGTCGCGGATGAGGTGGCGCCACGCGGCTTCGTAGTTGCCGCTCTCGGCGTGGAAGAGCCAGCCCTGGATGTCCTCGCCCGCCGGGCACTGCGCGTTGCACGGCGGCAATCGGTCGACGTAGATCGGCCGTTCGGTGCGCCACGAGCCGGTCTTGTTGGCGAGCGACGAGCCCGGATCGAGGGTGATCGCGAACGGCTTTTGCATCGTCATGCAACGCTCTCCTCGTCGAGCAGCTTGAAGCGCCGGATGTTCTTGTCGGCGTCGGCCTGGATGCGGGCCAGCATGTCGGCGCGGCCCTTGGCGCCGAACAGGTGGGCGAAGCGCTTTTGCGGCCGCAGGTAGTCCTCGACCGGAACAGGGCGGCGGATCTTGGTGACGCGAGTCACCTCGCCGTTCTCGGCCTCGAAGACCGGAAAGATGCCGGTCTCGCGCGCCAGCCGCGCGAGCTTGATCGTGTCGCGGCTCGCCGAGCCCCAGCCGAGCGGGCAGGGCACGAGGATGTGCAGGTAGCGCGCGCCGTGCAAGCTCATCGCGTGCCCGACCTTGGCCTCGAGGTCGTGCAGGTCGTCGACGGTGGCGGTCGCGACGTACGGGATCTCGTGCGCCATCGCGATCAGCGGCAGGTTCTTGCCCTTGCCGAAGTCGGCGCCGGGAGCGGGGCCGACCGCCATCGTCGTCGCCGTGCGCGCGCCCGGCGGCGTCGCCGAGCTGCGCTGCACGCCGGTGTTCATGTACGCCTCGTTGTCGTAGCAGATGTAGAGCACGTCGTCGTCGCGCTCGAACATGCCCGAGAGGCAGCCGAAGCCGATGTCGGTCGTGCCGCCGTCGCCGCCCTGCGCGACGACGCGGACGTCGCTGCGCGCCTGCCCGGCTTTCAGCGCCTTGACCTTGAGCGCGGCGGCGATGCCGGTGCCGACCGCTGCCGCGTTGCCGAACAGCGAATGGATCCAGGGCAGCTGCCACGACGACTCCGGATAGGGCGTCGAGAACACCTCGAGGCAGCCGGTCGCGTTGGCGGCGATGAGCCGGTTGCCGGTCGCGCGCATGGCCGCGTCGATCGCGTAGCGGGCGCCGAGCGCCTCGCCGCAACCCTGGCAGGCGCGATGGCCCGAGTTGAGCGAGTTGCTGCGCTCGATCGACGCCTGCACCGTGCGCTGCTCCGGATCGAGCAGGCGGTTGCCGACCGTGAACGTGCCGGTCTGGTAGAACTTGACGGGCTGGTCCATTAGGCGACTTTCGCGGCGACGGGGCCGACATCGCGCAGCAGGTTCTCGACGATCGGGCCGCTGCGCCGCATCTGCGCCTCGCGCTCGAGCTGGCGATTGACGATGCCCCAGTCGAGGTCGAGGAAGGTCAGAGGGGCGAGCTTGTCTAGGGTCGCCTCGCGCAGCATGCGGTCGAGCGAGACGCGCGTGATCGCCCGGCCGCCGAGGCCGGCGATGACGGTGTAGCCGTGCAGCTGCAGGCCGGAGAGTGCAAGGCGCACGTCGGTCGAGACGACGCCGCCGAGGCCGACGCAGAAGCTCTTCTCGAGGACGACGACGCGCTCGGCGCCCTGAAGCGCCGCGCGAACTGCGGCGAGCGGGAACGGCCGGAACGACTGGATGCCGAGGACGCCGATCCTGACGCCCGTGTCGCGCATCGCGTCGATCGTTTCCTTGAGCGTGCCGATGACCGAGCCGAGGGCGACGACGATCGTCTCGGCATCGTCGCAGCGGTAGGCGCGGACCAGGCCGCCCGAGCGGCGCCCGAAACGCGCCTCGAACTCGGCGGCGATGACCGGGATGAGGTCGAGGGCGGAAGTCTGCGTGGCATGCGCCAGGTAGCGAACCTCCATGAACGCCTCCGGGCCGACCATCGCCCCGATCGACACCGGGTCGGCCGGATCGAGGACCTGACGCGGCTCGTAGGGCGGCAGGAATGCGTCGACGTCGGCCTGTGTCGGCATGTCGACGCGCTCGTAGGCGTGGGTGAGGATGAAGCCGTCCATGCACACCATCACCGGCATCGACAGCTCCTCGGCGATCCGGAACGCCTGGATGTGCAGGTCGAGCGCCTCCTGGTTGGTCTCGGCGAACAACTGCAGCCAGCCGCTGTCGCGCTGGCTCATCGAGTCGCTGTGGTCGTTCCAGATGTTGATGGGCGCGCCGATCGCCCGGTTGGCGACGGTCATGACGATCGGCAGGCCGAGGCCCGAGGCGTTGTAGACCGCCTCGGCCATGAAGAGCAGGCCCTGGCTCGCCGTCGCCGTGTAGGTGCGCGCACCGGTCGCCGACGCACCGATCGCCACGCTCATCGCCGCGAACTCGCTCTCGACGTTGATGAACTCGCACGGCGCGAGCGCGCCGCTCTTCACCAGCTCGCCGAGGCCCTCGACGATGTGCGTCTGCGGCGAGATTGGATAGGCGCAGATGACGTCGGGGCGGCACAGCGCCACGGCTTCCGCGACCGCGCGCGAGCCCTCAATCTGCTTGAGCATGAGCGATCTCTTCCAGCTCCTGGCGGACGACTTCGTAGGCTTCGGTCGCCGCCGCGACGTTGCCTTCAGCGACCTTGCCGGCGAACCTGGTACGGATCGCGTGGGCGACCGCATCGAGCGTGACGAACCCGGAAAGCGCGGCGAAGCCGCCGAGCAGCACCGCGTTCGGCAGCGGCCTTCCCAGATGCTGGAGCGCGATCTCGGTCGCCGGCACGGTCAGCAGCCGCTCGGGCCGGAACCGTGCCGAGATCTCGGCGAGGCCGAGCATGTCGAAGCTCCGCTTGCTGTTGATCAGCGCGTAGCCGTCGGGCAAGAGGCCCTGGAAGACGTCGACCTGATGGAGCAGCGTCGGATCCTGGACGATCAGCACGTCCGGGGCCGTGATCGGCTCGCGCGAGCGGATCTCGACGTCGTCGATGCGGCAGAACGCGACCACCGGCGCGCCGGTGCGTTCGGAGCCGAAGCTCGGGAACGCCTGCGCGTAACGGCCCTGCTGAAAGGCGGCAATTGAGAGCATCTCGGCCGCGGTGACGACACCCTGACCGCCCCGCCCGTGGATTCGAATCTGCAGCATCGTCTTCCTCTGCGCCGGTGCTCAGACGTATCGCGGATACACCGGGTCGTACATGCACGAACGGACATGCGCGAGCAGATCGGCGGGGCGATCGATGCCAGCGTGGCCCTGGTCGTACGCCACGCCGGCAACCGCCGCGGCGATCCGCGCCGACACGTCGCGAACGGATGAGAGCGGCGGATAGAGGCTGCCCTGCGCAAGGTCGTCGCCGGTGACCTGGTCGGCGAGCGCGCGCGCGGCGGCGAGGAACATCTCGTCGGTGACGCGACGCGAGCGGACGGCGATCGCGCCGAGGCCGATGCCCGGAAAGATGTACGAGTTGTTGCCCTGGCGCGGCACCCACCTGCGGCCGCCGATCGTCACCGGATCGAACGGGCTGCCCGAGGCGAACAGCGCCTGACCGTCGCTCCATTCGTACGCTTGCTGCGCGGTGCACTCCGCGCGCGAGGTCGGGTTCGACAGCGCGAAGACCATCGGCCGTTTGTTCAAGCGCGACATCGCCTTCACGACCTCGCGTGTGAAGGCGCCCGCAGATGCCGAGACGCCGATGAGCGCGGTCGGCTCGAGCGAGCAGATCGCGCCGACGAGATCGGCCTCGCCGGCATGGTCGTGCGCGTAAGGGCGCTTGTGCTCCGCGAGCTCGCCTGGACGTCCGGCGACAACCAGTCCTTTCGAGTCGAACAGCGAGCACGACCTGCGTGCCTGC
>JAYVVB010000512.1:0-3610 GCA_043787455.1 Rhizobacter sp. | reverse complement strand
TACCTGATCGCGCAGCACTGCGCGCCGCACGTGCACGTGGTGAACGCCGGTGACGGCCGCCACGCGCACCCGACGCAGGGACTGCTCGACATGTACACGATCCGCCAATACAAGAAGGACTTCACCCGGCTCACGGTGGCGATCGTCGGCGACATCGTCCACTCGCGCGTCGCCCGCTCCGACATCCACGCGCTGACGACGCTCGGCGCGCCCGAGATCCGCGCCGTCGGCCCGAAGACGTTGGTCCCAAGCGACCTGAAAGAGATGGGCGTTCGGGTCTGCCACGACATGGCCGAAGGCGTGAAGGGCGCCGACGTGATCATCATGCTGCGCCTGCAGAACGAGCGCATGAGCGGCGCGATGTTGCCGAGCGCGGGCGAATACTTCAAGACCTTCGGGCTCGATGCCGAAAAGCTCGCGCTCGCCGCGCCCGAGGCGATCGTGATGCATCCGGGGCCGATCAACCGCGGCGTCGAGATCGACTCGTCGGTTGTCGATGGCGAGCAGAGCGTGATCCTGCCGCAGGTCACCTTCGGCATCGCCGTGAGGATGGCGGTGATGTCGATCATCGCCGGCAACAGCGCATGAGGGCCGAGAGCCAATGAGCAGCAGGATCCTGATCAGGAACGCGCGCCTCGTCGATCCGGCGAGCGGGCGCGACGAAGCCGCTGCCGTGGCGATCGATGCCGGTCGCATCGCTTTCGTCGCGAGCGGCGACAGCGCCGAGGCGCAGCTGCGCGATTTCTCGGCCGAGCGCACCATCGACGCGCAAGGCGCGGTAGTGATTCCGGGTCTCGTCGACCTCGTCGCGCGTCTCGGCGAGCCTGGCCACGAGCACGCGGGCCTGCTCGAGTCCGAGCTCGCCGCCGCGGTCGCGGGCGGCGTGACGAGCCTCGTCTGCCCGCCCGACACGGATCCCGTGCTCGACGAGCCCGGCCTAGTCGAGATGCTGAAGTCGCGTGCGCGCAGCCTCAACCTCGCGCGTCTTTATCCTCTCGGCGCGCTCACGAAAGGTCTTGCCGGGGAGGCGCTCACCGAAATGGCCGAGCTCACCGAGTCGGGTTGCATCGCCTTCTCGCAGGCCGACGTCGCGGTCCGCGACACGCTCGTCCTGCATCGCGCGATGCAGTACGCCGCGACCTTCGGATACGCCGTCTGGCTGCGCCCGAACGACGCCTGGCTCGGCATCGGCGTCGCCGCCAAGGGCCCGCTCGCGACGCGCATGGGCCTCTCGGGTGTGCCGGTGCTCGCCGAGACGATTGCGCTGGCGACGATCTTCGAGCTGATGCGCGACACCGGCGTTCGCGTCCACCTCAGCCGCCTGAGCAGCGCCGCGGGCCTCGATCTCGTCCGCCGCGCCAAGGCCGAACGTCTGCCGGTGACATGCGACGTCAGCATCCACCAACTGCATCTCATCGACGTCGACATCGGCTACTTCGATTCGGCGATGCGCCTCGTGCCGCCGCTGCGTCAGCAGCGCGATCGCGACGCGATCCGCGCGGGCCTGGCCGACGGCACGATCGACGCGCTCGTCAGCGATCACACGCCGGTCGCCGAAGACGCCAAGCACCTGCCGTTCGCCGAGGCCGAGCCGGGTGCGACCGGGCTCGAGCTGCTTTTGAGCGCGGCGCTGAAGTGGGGCGAATCGTCGGACCTGAGCCTGGCGCGGACGCTCGCCACCGTGACGAGCGGTCCTGCGACGGTGCTGCGCGCGTCGTCGCCGTCGCTCGGCGACGGGCCGGGCGGACTGAGCGAGGGCGCGCCGGCCGATCTCTGCATCTTCGCCGCCGACGAGTGGTGGACGGTGTCGGCCAAGACCCTGGCCAGCCGCAGCAAGCTCACGCCCTTCGCGGGCTACGAGCTGCCGGGACGCGTGCGCTGCACGCTCGTCGCCGGGGCCGTCGCCTACGACGCCACCCGCTGACGCGACGCGCCGATGACGCGCCGTCTGCGCGGTGTCCTGCGCCTCGTGCGCGCCGTGGTCCACGGCCTGCACGGTCTGGCGATCGTGCTCGTCGAGTTCCCGCGGCGGGACGTCGCGGCGCGGCACGAGCGCATCCGGTGGTGGTCGCTGAAGATGCTGCGCGTCCTCGGCATCGCCCACGCCGTCGACGGCGTTCCCGCGATCGAAGGCGGTCTGCTCGTCGCCAACCACGTCTCGTGGCTCGACATCATGGCGGTGCACGCGGTCGTGCCCGAAGCGCGCTTCGTCTCCAAGGCCGATGTGAAGGCCTGGCCGTTCGTCGCCCGGCTCGTCGACGCCGGCGGCACGCTCTACCTCGAGCGCGAGAGGAAGCGTGATGCGCTTCGCGTCGTCCACGCCGTCGCCGGGTCGCTGGCAGCCGGGCAGACGGTCGCGATCTTCCCCGAAGGGACGACGTCGACCGGCCATGGTCTCCTGCCCTTCCACGCCAACCTGCTCCAGGCTGCGGTCGCTACGGCGATGCCGGTCCAGCCGATCGCACTGCGCTTTTCCGACTCGACTCACACCGTGAGCGAGGCGGTCGAGTTCGTCGGCCGGACGACGATGCTCGAAAGCCTCTGGGGCACGGCGTGCGGCGACGGCGTCGCCGTGCGTCTCACATTCCTGAAGGCTCGCGACGCGGCCGGCGCCGACCGACGCGATCTCGCCGCGCATCTGCGGCGGGATATCGCGACGGCACTCGGCATCGAGCCTTGAAAAGATCGCGCCGCCTAGCGTCCCTTCGCCTGATCGGCGACCGCCGCCGCGGCCTTCGCAGCCGCCTCGGCGTCGCCGAGGTAGTAGCTGCGGATCGGCTTCAGCGCGTCGTCGAGCTCATAGACGAGCGGGATGCCGTTGGGGATGTTGAGGCCGACGATGTCCGCGTCGGAGATGCCGTCGAGGTACTTCACGAGGGCGCGCATGCTGTTGCCGTGGGCCGAGAGCAGCAGGCGCTGGCCGGCAGCGATGGCCGGCGCGAGCGTCGTGTGCCAGAACGGCAGGACGCGCTCGACCGTGTCCTTCAGGCACTCGGTGCGCGGAATCTCGGCGTCGCTCAGCGCGGCGTAGCGCGGGTCGGCGCGCTCGCTGCGCGGATCGCCTTCGGGCAAGGGCGGCGGCGGCACGTCGTAGCTGCGCCGCCAGGCCAGCACCTGCGCCTCGCCGAACTCGCGCGCCGTCTCGGCCTTGTTCAGCCCCTGCAGGGCGCCGTAGTGGCGCTCGTTCAGGCGCCACTCGTGGGTCACGGGCAGCCAGGTGCGGTCCATCTGGTCGAGCGCGTGCCAGAGCGTCCAGACCGCGCGCTTCAGCACCGAGACGTAGGCCCGGTCGAACTCGTAGCCCTCGGCCTTCAGCAGCCGCCCGGCGGCGCGCGCCTGCTCGACGCCGGTGGGCGTCAGGTCGACGTCGGTCCAGCCGGTGAAGCGGTTCTCGAGATTCCAGGTCGATTCGCCGTGGCGAAGGAGAACGAGTGTGTGCATCGGTGTAGGGGCGAATTCTATAATTCGCGTTTTCCCGGAACGGGCCGTCGTGGTCCGTCACGCCCTTGAGCTTCGCCCTCGACAACTGGTACCTCTTCGTCACTGCGCTCGTATCCGGCGGCCTGCTGCTGTGGCCGACGCTGGTCGACAACGTCGGCGGCGCGCGCGT
>JAYVVB010000511.1:0-6198 GCA_043787455.1 Rhizobacter sp. | reverse complement strand
GCTGAAGATGGAGGTCGACGAAGCCGTCGACTTCTTCGCGACGATGGGCAACATCGCGCATCCGTTGCAGTTGCTCAAGGACGTGGGCCTCGGCTACGTCACGCTCGGCCAGCCGAGCCCGACGCTTTCAGGCGGCGAGGCGTAGCGCATCAAGCTCGTCACCGAGCTGAGCAAGGTGAGGGACGACATCGGCAGGCGCGGCAACAAGGTGCCGCACACGCTCTACGTGCTCGACGAGCCGACGGTGGGGCTGCACATGGCGGACGTGGAGAGGTTGATCCGGGTGCTGCATCGATTGGTGGATGGTGGGCACAGCGTGGTCGTGATCGAGCACGATCTGGATGTGATTGCGGAGGCGGATTGGGTGATCGACCTTGGGCCGGAAGGCGGGGTCAACGGTGGCCGCGTGGTCGCGGAGGCCGTGCCTGAGCGCTTGGTCGCGCTGGCGGAGAGCCACACCGGCGCGGCGCTGAAGTCGGTGCTGTCGCGTGCGGCGCCCACGCAAGCGCTGGCGGCGGCCTGACAGATCAGCGCTTCCGGTCTTCGGCCCGCGAACCCGTTTGCAATTGCAGGCGAGGCTCACTATATTGCTCGGACCGCCGGGAGAAGACTTCATGGTTACGCGCACTTCGAGCAGCTCGATCGACATCCAGCAACTGGTCGGCGGAGCGATCAAGTACGAGGTCAAGCTCCTCAATGCCGGAGTCGACGCGATGCGCGTCTACTTGAACCAGGCGGCCCGCTTCTCGAACCTGGCGAGCGATGCGCTGCAGGAAGTCCAGGACGACAAGGCGACGCTCTCGGGCACTACACGCAAGCTCACCGATTTCGGGCGCCAGAACGCGCAGGCTTTCGCCGAGCTGTCGGAGCGCCTGTCGACGTCGTACTACGACGAGCTAGACCGGCTCGCCAAGAGCTCGCTCGTTGCCGCGCCGACGGCGACACGCCCCACGGCCCAGGCGGCTCCGGCCGCGAAGGCGGTGGCGCCCGCGACGAAGCCGGCGCGCAAGGCGGCCCGGCGCAAGTCGGCGAAGCGCGCTTGATCTATCGCGCCGTCGAGCGCAAGGCGCTCGACCACGAGCCGCGGTCCAACGGCGAGCGCCCGGTCACCCGCCGCGAAGCCGACGCGCTCACGGCCTCCGGTCACTACCGGCCCAGCACCGGCTCGCCCGCAACGGCGCTGCATTGGCGCCGCGCGCTTGCCGACGGCTCGTGCCTTCATCTCGTGATCCAGGGGCGCACGCGGCGCCTGCACCACGACGCCTTCGATCCGCATGCGAACCTGCTCTCGCTTGTCATGCACATGACGCACGAGGCGCGCTCCGAGGCCGCCGTGATGGCCGCGGTGGCCTGGTCGACGGTCAGTCTGCTGGCAGGGTAGACGCAGCGCGGCGCGCTGCCGCGCCGACGAGACTTCGCCAGTGCTGGTCGAGCAGCCGGCCGAAGATCATTCGCAGCCCTTCGTTCGTCGCCGTGAAGTCGCAGCGCAGGTCGATGCGCGTGGCGCGGCCGCCGACGGCCGGCGCGGCCGACAAGGTGCCGCGGCAGTTGCCGGAGAGCTGGCGCGCGGCCGACTCCGCGTGCCAGCGGCAATCGAGCGCGTTGCGCAGGCGCTCGAACGTCAGCGTCCAGTCGAGCAGGCCCGCTTCGAGGTGGGGTCGCAGGAGCGCCGGCACGTCGGCGCGCGCCCGCCAGCGCTGGACGCTGACGACGCGCTGATCGTCGTCGACCCGGCGGCTGACGAGCACCGCGCTCTCGACGTGACGGATCCCCGCGGCGAGGTCGCAGGTCTGGTCGCAGAGGGCGTCCATCGTCGCCGCCGGGCGCGCCATCGCCACGATCACGAGCTTCATGCGAGCGCCGCCCGCAGCTCGGGCGAAGGCCGCAGCCCCGCGACGACGTTGTCGGCGACGTGCCCGCGCGCGATGACCCACGACAGCGCGACGGCGAGCGCGTCGCGCGCCGGCCGGGCCGTCCATCCCAGCGCCGCAAGGCGCGCGCTCGACACCCAGTAGAAGCGGCACGCCATCCGCGCTTCGTCGCGCGTGACGATGGGCGTCCGCCCGGCGAGCCGCGCCGCGGCTTCGGCCGCGGCCGCGGCCAAGTAGGCGGCGGTGTGGTTCAGCTTCAGAGAGGGGCCGAAGGTGCCGGTCAGCTCGGAGATCAGCGCGTGCAAGGCGTCCCAGTGCAGGTTCGTGCCGCCGGCGACGTAGCGCGCCCCGGCTCGGCCATGGCGTGCCGCGACAAGGTGCGCCCTGGCGATGTCTTCGGCCGCGACGACGTTGCAGCCGCCGAGGAAGGTGGAGCGGAAGGGATCGTTGAGGTAGTTGACGAGGTTGGCGTTGCTTGGCCCGAGGCGGTAGTCATGGCCGCCGATCACGAGTGTCGGGCAGACGGCGACGACGTCGACGCCGACCCGCGCACCGGTCGCGAAGGCCTCTTCCTCCTGACGCACCTTCGACACCGTGTACGCGGCCGGCTGTGTCTCGTCGAACGTCGCGTCCTCGTCGAGCATCATTTCGGTCGCGCTCGAGCCGAGGGTGACCGACGACGACGTGACCACGACGCGGCCGGCGCCGGCGCGACGGGCGGCCTGCACGACGTTGCGTGTGCCGCGCACGGCGAGATCGCGCTGCGCCTCGGCTGCGAGGCCCGAGTACGCGAACACGGCCGCGGCGTGGAAGACCCACTCGCAGCCGTCGGCGGCCGCCGCGACGCTGTCGGCGTCGAGCACGTCGCCTTCGCGCACGTCGAGCGGCAGCCCGGCAATGGCGCGGCGGTCGCTGCCGGGTCGCACCAGCACGCGCACCGTGTGACCCGCGTTGATCAGGCTGCGGACGAGATGCGCACCGACGATGCCGGTCGCGCCGGTGACGAGCGCGACCTCGCTCACTCGCCGCCCGCGGACGCCGCCAGGCGGTCGAGGTCGTGGTGCACGGCGTCCGCCAGGCCCTGCAGGAAGTCCGGCGCATCGCGCGCGAGTGCGGCCATCCCGGCGACCAGCCGGTCGCTGGCCGCCTCCGAATCGTTCGCTGCCGAGGCGGGCGCGAAGTGGCGAAAGCCATGGCCGTCGACGGCCGGTGCGGGTGCGGCCCGGGAAGCGGCCACGGTCACCGGCTGCGTGGCCAGCAGCCAAGCCGCGGCGTCGCCGAGGCCGCCACCGCCGCCGCGCCGGCGCAGCAGCTCGGCCAGCGCCGCGGCGGCGGTCGCGAGAAGGCGCGGCAGGGACCGCTTCGATGCCGCCGCCACGGCATCGTGGCCGATGCGGAAGTCCTTCCCTTCGTACGCGGCCTGCAGGTTCGCCATGGTGCCGCTGAAGTACGTCGCGTAGGCGCCGTCGATGATGGGGTCGCGCAGGGCCGGGGCCAGGTCGATGTCGAACAGCCGAAAGGTGAGCGGCAGCGTGAACTTTTGGCGCGCGCAGACGCGCACGCAGGTCTGGCCGTCGCCCGTGCGGCTGAACGAGACGCAGCCGTCGTCGATCGTCGCGCTGCCGTTCGGGCTAGCGACGGTGCGCCAGTGGATCGTGCGTCGCCCGCGCTCGTAGCGGATGTGCTCGATCTTTTCGACGTCGATCACCTCGCCGCCGAACAGCACGATCCAGTTCGGCTGCTGCAGGTAGAGGTTTCGCTCCGCCTGCTGCACGACGCGGCCGTGGCCGTCGCGACGAACTGCGACGGTGTCGCCGCCGATGTAGTCGTTCATGTACTGGATCGAGCGCGCGATGTCGACCCGTCGCACGAACTTGTCGAAGGCGATCGGAAAGACATGCTCGCCCGCGAACACCACGGCGCCGTCGACGTGCCGCCAGCGCAGCTCGCCGCGGCCCGCGGGCACATGGTCGAGGAGACGTTCGTACGGAGCGAGCATCGCGGCGATGCCTTCGTAGTCGTGGCTCGTGAACGCTTTCGGGTCGATCTGCAGCGGCGCCGTGCGGCGCTGCAAGCGGTCCTTCGAGAAGAGCGTGTTCTGGGCCTGCACCAGCCGGTCGAGGCGCGAGAGCAACAGGTTGAGAGCGACGACGAGCCAGAACGAGCGCGGGTTCTCATCGACGCTCTGCAGCAGCGGCGCGACGACCGCGTTGAGCGTGTCGCTGTAGAAATCGCGGAACGCGAAGAGCTCGCGATCGACGGTCTGCAGCCAGGCCGACGAGAGCGCGCCCAGACCTTCGCTGCGGTTTCGCTCGCGCGCCGATCGCGCCAGCAGGGGGTGCACGTTGCGCCAGAGCGGGTACGGCGCCAAGTCGCCGTCGATCACCGGATCGGGCGGCAGCCCGATCGCATGCAGCGCCGCGGCACTCACTGGCGACGCAAAGGGGTCGAGGCCCATGCGCGCCGCGCCGGCCCAGTCGGCCAGGAGCGCGCTCTCGCTGGCGATCAGGGAGTGTGTGTGCAACGGGCGCGGCGCCCGCTGGCCAGCGCCCCCGTGCGCGCTAGTGTGCGCGTCGATCAGGTTGAAGTGTGGCGGCGCCTCGCGCAACACATGCAGCGAGCGATCCTCGGTCTCGCGCAGCCAGGGCGCCAGGCCGGCGAGGTTGTGCACGCACAAGGCGAAGTGGCAGTCCTCGTGCGTCTTGTTCTTGGCGAAGTTGATGCGCAGCGCCGCCTGGCGCCAGCGCTCGTCGACACCCGGGCCCGCACCGAGATGCACGACCTCGTACGGGCGGCCCTTGGCCGTGACGAAGCGGTAGCCGACCAGCTCGGGCACGACCAGCGGGTCGCGGTTGTGCAGCCAGGCGTCGTCTTCGTTTCGCGCCTCGCCGACAGCGACGTCGCTGCAGCCGTGGTCGTGGAGCAGGTCGACGAGATGCTCGACCAGCGCCGGCTCGGTGCCGCCATGCGGCGTGGCGGCGAAGAAGTCGAGGTCGGGCTTGATGACGACGCTGCCCGGCCGGCGAGCAACGAGGCGCCAGAACCCCGCGGCCTCCAGCACCTCCTCGAGCAAGGTCTCGGCGCTCGCGCCGGCCCGCTGCACCACGCTAACGCGAGCCGGCACCAGGCGGGTGCGCTTCGACCTCGACGAAAGAACGTTGCGAGGCGCGCGCGGCATGACCAAGAATAGCGTGAACATGAGGACCTATCCCTACCGCTTCCACGTCGCGCTCGACGGCAACGGAATGAACGGCCTCGAAGGGCTTGCCGGCGTGTGCCAGTTCCTGTTCGATCCCATCGACGACGCCTACGCCTGGAAGATCACCTACTTCGACGGCATCGCCGGCGGCCATGCGGTGAGCCTCAACGCCGAGGGGACGATCGGCTTTCTCGGCAACACGGGGCAGCACCTGCTGCTCTACAACGCGCTCGACTCGCGCGAGATCGGCCGCCAGTCGACGCTGGCCTTCGAGACCAACGACACCTCGCTGCGCGGCAGCACGCATGCGGTGTGGCTGTCGGAGCACGAGTTCGTCACCGCGATCGGCGACTACTTTTATCGCTGCGACGCGCGTCGCCTCGGCTCGGGCGAGCGCATCGGCGAGCATGGCGTCAAGTTGCCGCACGCCATCAAGCGCACGGCCTCGGGCCGCTCGCTCGTCTACGGCTCGATGGACCACCCACGAAGCGGCGAGGCGCGCGAGGTCGGCATCTTCGACCTCGAGACCGGCCTCGCGCGCCGGATCGAGCTGCCGGCGACGTGCTGGCACGTCGTCGCCGACGCGGAGCGCGAGGTGTTCTACGCCCTGTCGTTTCGCGTGCACCCCCAGGGCGGCCGCGACTGGCACGAGTGGGCCATGGCGCACCTGAAGGAGTACGCGTTCGAGATCGACGCCGAGAGCGGCCGGGTGCTGCGCCACTGGGCCGCCGGCCGCGACGTGCCGGCCCATATCAACTCCGACATCGCGCTCTCCGACGGCGAGTTGATCTTCTGCACCGGCGCGAGCCAGACGATCATGATGATCGACCGCGAGTCGTTCGCGCGCTGGCGGATGATTGACGAGCGCCCCGGGGTCGAGACGCTCGCCAAAAACAAGGGCGCGCTGGTGTCGCAAATCGGCGATGCGCTGACGCGCGGCAGCTTCGTGCCCGAGAGCCGACATTTCCTCGCGGCGCTTCGCATCTCGCGCTATGCGGTGCTCGACTCGGTCTACGGCTGCCAGCTCTCGGACGACCAGACGCTGCTGTTCACGGCGAACCGCGGGCTGAACCACATCAGCATCTACGACTACCCCTCGAACCGGGAGCGCCTGCGCGTCAAGATGCC
>JAYVVB010000510.1:0-4743 GCA_043787455.1 Rhizobacter sp. | reverse complement strand
GCGTGCCGCCTGGTCGACCGTCCAGTGCGAAGGATCCCAGCGCGGCCGAGCCTCCTCGGCCGCGGCCAGCTCGCCATCGCCGAGCGCGAGCGGCGCCTTGCCGAGCTTGCGCGAGACCAGGCTGACGCAACGGAACAGCTCGCGATCGGTGCTGGCGGCCTCGACACCGGCCACGGCCTCGCGCAGCCAGGCGCTGCCGTGCGCGTCCAGCCTGCGGTCGAGCCACTGCTGCAGTGTCGACGCCGGTGTCATGTGCGAATCTCCCTTTCGCGGAGCTTGGTCATCGGGCCTGCGCGCCGAACAGATGATCGAGCAGCAGCTGCTTCACCGCAAGCGCGGGCACAGGACCGTCCGCGAGCAGATCCGGCGCGGTCGTGATGAAAAGCGGACCGTCTTCCGCACGATCTGTGGGGCGACCGTGCGAGCCGCGCACCACCGTCGCGTCGAGACCGATGACGTCCATCAGATAGCGCATGCCGAGCATCTTCTTCGCTAGTCGCGTCGCGACCGCGATCTTCGGGAAGGCGATCTTCCGGTCGAAGAACAGCTCGGCCGGGTCGTAGCCGGGCTTGCGATGAATCTCGACGGTGCGCGCGAAATCCGGAGCGCGGGCATCGTCGAGGAAGTGGTAGTAGGTGAACCAGCTGTTGGCCTGGGCGACGGCGACCAGCTCGCCCGACCTCGGATGATCGAGACCCGCCGCGCGCTTGCCGGCTTCGTCCAGAACCGACTCCACGCCGGGCAGCGCAGCGAGACACGCGGCGACCTCGGGGATCAGCTCCGATCGAGCGACGTAGACGTGCGCCAGCTGGTGGTCGGCCACGGCGAAGGCGTCGGAAGCACCGGCATCGAGCTGCTCGCGACCCAGCTCGAGCCGCACCTTGAGCCAGCCGGCCTCGCGCAGGGCGCGATTGACATGCACCGGACGCGACACCTCGGTGATGCCGTATTCGGAAAGGACGACGACGTGCGCGCCGATCGCCTTCGCCTTGGCGATCAGCGGCTCGCACAGCGCGTCGACGGCAGCGACCTGGGCCGCGATGTTCGGATGATTCGGACCGAAGCGCTGGAGGTCGTAGTCGAGATGCGGCAGATACACGAGCGTGAGCGTCGGACGCTTTTGCTCGAGGACATGCAGCGCGCTCTCGGCGATCCATCGGCTCGACGCGATGTCGGCGCCCGGACCCCAAAAGCGGAACAGCGGGAACGGACCGAGCGCGCCCTGCAGCTCGTCGCGGAGCGTCGCGGGATGGGTGTGGATGTCGGGGAGCTTGCGGCCATCGGCCAAGTACATCGGCCTCGGCGTGACCGCGAAGTCGACATTGGCGTACATGTTGTACCACCAGAATAATTTGGCGCAGGTGAACGACGGGTCGCGTCGCTTGGCCGCGTCCCACACCTTCTCTGCGCCGACCAGTCGGTTCGACTGGCGCCACAACCAGATTTCGGAAAGGTCGCGGAAGTACCAGCCGTTGGCGACGATGCCGTGGTCGCGCGGCAGCGCTCCGGTGAGCATCGTCGACTGGACCGTCGTGGTGACGGCAGGCAGGACGGTCGAGAGCGGCCGCATCGCGCCCGCGGTCGCGAGCGCCTGCAGATGCGGAGCATGTACGAGCAGGCCAGGAGTGAGGCCGACGACGTCGAGGACGAGGGTCGGCGTCATCGAGTGCTCCGCAGCGAAGCATCGTCGCGCCGTCGCCCTGACCTCGGGCCGCGCATCCAAGCGAAAGCTGAATCTGCATCGTCGACGACCGGTTGACTAGCCCCGCGCCGGGCTCTGGGAGCGGCGCTGTCTGCCTGGTACAACTTGGTCTCCCTCTCGTCCGGCTTCCCGTCGTCGGGTCTTTGTCTCAGTTTACCGGGCAGGCCTCGGTGCTGCCCCCCCGAGACGGGGGGCGGACCGTGAAAGCCAGCACGCTGTCCGAACAGCGATCTCGATATGCTGCGCGACTCCCGCAGTCGGCTCTTGACGGATCCCAGCACCAACCCTAGCCTCCCGTAAATGCCGGAATTGCAAGATCGAGTCGCACCCCGCCTTCGCAGATCGGTCCGTTCCCTTGATGTCGATGCTCGCGACACCTCGGCCGTAGCCAACGCGATCGAGGACATGTACGACGACGGACTCGACGTGATCGTCGTCCGGGGCGCGCTCGACGGTGCGTTGCTGGCACAGGTCGGAGAACAACTCGACTCGGGCGCGCGCGAAGTCGCGTGGTCGCGACCGAACGAGAAGATGCCGATCGAGGACCTCCAGCTCCTTGGCACCGACACGCCCGCCACGCCGACCTTCCAGGCGCCGCGTGGTGCATCGCTCGACGCATACCTCAACAGTGCCGCGACGCATGCCTCCCGAGCCGCCGCTGTCTTCGACGACGGCTTCGATGCAGCGCGCGAGATCCGCACCGTGCTCAGCCGTTTTTCCGGCGCACGGCCGGTGGAGTTGCCGCACGCGAACGACGGCCGGGCCTACGTGCCGTTCACGATTCGCCGCCTCGTCGACGGCAAGCAGATCGGCATCCACCATGACTACCACTACCGGCTCGATCTCTATCGGGAGCTTTCGCAGCAGGTCGACACCCGGACACTCGTCAGCTACGTCGCCACCTTGCAGGCTCCCACAAGCGGCGGCGAGCTCTTCGTCTACGGCGCGGCCTCCGACGACGCCGACCTGCCCAAGCTGCCGAATGGCTATTCGTACGATCTCGCGGCGATCGAGGAGCGCTACGACCACGCCCGAATCGCGACCCGCGCGGGCGACCTGTTCCTGCTTGCGTCCGGTCGCTGCCTGCATCGCGTCGACCGGATCTCGGGTCCGCGGGCACGAATCACGATGGGCGGCTTCCTCGCGCTCGACAAGTCGCGCGAGCGCGTCCTGTTCTGGAGCTGAGGCGCGGCACCGGCATCGGGATCGACGCGATCTTCCTAGTCCTGGGCTTTACGTCGCCGCAGGATAGCCGCAAGGCCGCCATCGACCCGCGCCCGATCGACGAGGACACCGCACAGGAAGAGCACGAGGGCGAGTGCCATCAGCGAGCGATCGAGCCGTCGGCCGCTGCGATCGACGTCGCGCGATCGACCCAGCTGGACCGGATCGAAATCCTTGACGAGCCCTTGCGACTTCCACGCCTGCAATAAAGGACTTGTCCCCCAGGTCCGGCTCTCGGCGCGACCTTGGCGCAGGTGCAGCTGGCGCTGCTTGCCCAGCGGCGTGTTGGCGACAACATCGTAGAGACCGGGGCCCGCGTGGAGCAGCGTCGCGCGCAACCGACCGGGCGCGATCCTTTCGGTCGCCAAGGGCTGGCTTCGCGATGTCGGTGTGTTCACGACCATGGACACCGCGGCCTCGTCGAGTCCGCCTGTGCCGGCGGGCAAGTCGGCCTCGACGACCAGCTCGTTGGGCAGGTCGGACACGGTCAGCGCGACGGCCCCGGTTTGCGAGGTGCCGCTGACCCAGCTCGCCAGGCCTCCGGCCAGGCGCGGCCACTCGCGCCACGCCAGCCATCCCGGGCTCCACGGCCCGAAGCCACAGGTGACGGCGACGACGCGACCACGGCCCGATCGCTGAAAGGCAATCAGCGGCTCGCCGCGTCGGCTTTGCACAGCCACGACGGCGCCGTCCTGCGAGCGAGTCACCGCATGAGCGGCGATGGCCGGCCAATCATTCAACATTGAGGGCGAGAACGGAAGCGCCAGCCGCTGCTCGACGGCGATCGTGCCGCGCTCGATACGTGCGCGACGGCGCTCGAGTCCGCCGCGCATCGCGAGCGGCAGCTCGGCGGCTTCGTTCACGCGCAGCACCTGCCCGGCCTCCGCGCCGAACAGGCGCTGCATCGCCACGACGTCCGCATCGGGCCCGATCGCGAGAGCTACCGTCTCGATGTGCGCGCGCGCCAGCCGCGCTCGCAGCGCGTCGATGGGCGCGTCGTCGGTGAACCCGTCGGTGACGACGACCAGCATGCGTCGCGCCGCGTCCGACCGCTCGAGCTCGCCGATCGCCGTCTCGAGCGCCGGGCCGAGCCGGGTCCCACCGTTGGGACTGGCGCGCCAGTCGCGCTCGAGGGTCGCGACGCCGGTGGCGGCCGGGCCGAGCGGGATCAGCACCCGGGGGACCACGTCGAAGACCACGACGCCGAACGAATCACGCTCGCCAAGGCCGCGCGCGGTCTCGAGTACCGCCCGTTGAGCGAGCTGGAAGCGATCGACGCCGCCGCTGCCCTGGCCCATGCTGCCCGACTTGTCGACCGCGAACACGACGCTGACCGGCTGGTCGAGCGCCGCCGGCTCGGAGGTGACGGGAAGGATGGCCTCGAGCGCCGATCCGCGATAGCCCCCGCGGGCGAACGAGCGTTCGCCGCCGAGCACGAGCAGGCCGAGGCCGCGCTCGCGGACCGCGGTCACGAGCGCGCTCCAGAATCGCGGGCCCGCATCGGCGATGGCGACGTCGTCGAGGACGACGGCCTGGTAGCCGTCGAGCCCGTCGGCACGCATGTCCAGGCGCGCGGCCGGCACGACATCGAGCGACCAGCGGCCTTGCACGAGGCTCGACGCGAGCGATCCGGTCGAGCCTTGCACGTACAGGATAGCGGCCGGCGGCGCGACCTCGATGACCGCAGCATCGGGCCAAGCATCGAGCGTCGCTCCCGTCTCCGGATCGCGCAGCGCGACGTCGACGACGACGACGCCGCTCCGGCTCGCGTCGAGCTCAATCGTCACTCGATCGTTGCCGACCGTGATCGTGCCAAC